>JALENH010000049.1 GCA_022767895.1 Eubacterium sp. | reverse complement strand
ATTGTGAAAGAGATTCATGAAAAGATTCGAAGTGAAGAGGTTACTTATGGAGACAAAACAATCAAAGTACGTGCCAGTGCCGGCATTGCCAGCTATCCGGAAACCTGTGCCGATCCGGGTGAACTCTTGACAAGAGCTGACTGGGCGATGTATCATTCCAAGAAGAATGGAAGAGATCAGATTACAATTGATAGTGATCAGATTAGTGCCAAGATGTAATAACAAAAGACCATAGAATGAGGTGGACACCCATGCAGTTATACAGCATTGCCAGTGGAAGCAGTGGCAACTGCATTTATGTAGGTACGAAAGAGTCAAGTATACTCATCGATGCAGGAATCAGCATGAAACGCATCCGGGAAGGACTGGAAGCACAAAAATTATCGTTGGAAGGTGTACAGGCAATTTTTATCACTCATGAACATACCGATCATATCAGTGGATTGGGACCTGTATTGAGAAAGGTTCCAATCCCTGTTTATGCCACGGCAGAAACGATTTCGGCTATCTGGAAAAAAGGAAATATGAATGGTGTATCTGAGGAATTGTTTCATCCCGTAGAACCGGAACGATACATTTCTCTGTGGGATATGGATGTAATGCCAATATCAATTTCCCATGATGCTGCCAATCCGGTTTGCTACACGGTGCAGTCACAGGGAAAAAAAATTGGTGTTGCTACAGATATGGGGTGTTATACAGAAGAAATAGTGGGGCATTTGAGAAATTGTGACTCTTTGCTTTTAGAGGCAAATCATGATATTAATCTGTTGCAGGTAGGGAGTTATCCGTATTCACTGAAAATGAGAATTTTGGGAGAGAGAGGGCATCTATCCAATGATGCTTCTGCCAGGTTGATTCAGGAAATTTTACATCCGGGGCTTCAACATGTTGTCCTGGGGCATCTCAGCCAGGAAAATAATTTCCCTGAACTTGCATATCAGACGGTGTCCTATGAACTGGAAAACAATCCGGTATGGAATAAGTTGGATACAGAATTGTTGGTGGCGAACCGCCACGAACCGACGAGACTGTTGACGATAGAATAAACAGGAAGCATGCAGTAAATGCATGTGCTTCAGAATGGAGGATCTCATGAAAAAGACAATTATAACCGTAGTAGGAAAGGACAGTGTGGGAATTATTGCCAGAGTATGTACTTATTTGGCAGAGAACCATATCAATATTTTGGATATATCTCAGACAATTGTAGATGGATACTTTAATATGATGATGATTGTGGATTTTGCTGCATTGGAAAGATCATTTGTAGAAGCTTCGGATGAATTGGAAAAACTCGGCGAAGGCATCGGCTGTGTAATCCGTGTTCAGCGGGAAGAAATTTTCAATAAAATGCATCGTTTATAAGATGGGTTACGGAGGCTTATACTATGATTAATATAAATGAAGTTATTGAGACAAATAAGATGATTGACAAAGAGAATCTGGATGTGCGTACCATTACACTCGGAATCAGCCTTTTGGACTGCATCGACAGTAATCTGGAAAGGTTGTGTGATAATATATACCGTAAAATCACCACCATGGCAAAGGATCTGGTTTCCACAGGAGAGGAAATCAGCAAGGAATTTGGTATTCCGATTGTGAACAAAAGAATTTCCGTAACACCCATTGCGCTGGTTGGTGGTTCTGCTTGTCAGGGGCCGGATGATTTTGTGAAGATTGCACAGACTCTTGACCGGGCAGCCAAGACGGTCGGCGTCAATTTTATCGGCGGCTATACGGCACTGGTTTCCAAGAAAATGACCGAAGCGGACCGTAATCTCATTTTGTCCATTCCAAAGGCACTTTCCTCAACGGAATATATATGCAGCTCAGTAAATGTGGGGTCCACAAAAACGGGACTGGATATGGATGCCATTCTCCTGATGGGAAAAGTGGTCAAGGAGACAGCTGTGTTGACGAAGGATCAGGATTCCATTGGCTGTGCCAAACTGGTTGTCTTTTGCAATGCGCCGGATGATAATCCGTTTATGGCAGGAGCCTTTCATGGAGTGACAGAAGGGGACGCTGTAATCAATGTGGGCGTCAGTGGCCCGGGTGTTGTAAAGACAGCACTTGACAAGGTGAAAGGAAAAGATTTCAGTACGGTTTGTGAAACCATTAAAAAGACAGCATTTAAAATTACCCGTGTTGGCCAGCTGGTGGCTCATGAGGCGGCAAAAAGACTTGGTGTTCCGTTTGGTATTATTGACCTGTCTTTGGCACCGACTCCGGCAGTGGGAGACAGTATTGCTGAGATTTTTGAATCTCTTGGTTTGGAGAGAGCCGGAGCGCCGGGAACGACAGCAGCTCTTGCCATGCTCAATGATCAGGTGAAAAAAGGCGGTGTTATGGCATCCTCCTATGTCGGCGGACTGAGTGGTGCGTTTATTCCGGTCAGTGAGGATCAGGGAATGATTGATGCGGTGACAGATGGGGCACTGACATTGGAGAAACTGGAGGCCATGACCTGTGTCTGCTCCGTCGGACTTGATATGATTGCCATTCCGGGAGATACGAAGGAGACGACCATTGCCGGTATCATTGCGGATGAGATGGCCATTGGTATGGTTAATCAGAAGACGACAGCTGTCCGTCTGATTCCGGTTCAGGGCAAGACAGTAGGAGAACAGGCTGAGTTTGGTGGGTTGCTTGGTTATGCGCCGATTATGCCGGTCAACGAGTTTGCCTGTGATGATTTTGTGACAAGAACCGGTCGGATTCCGGCACCGATTCACAGTTTTAAAAATTAGGAATGGAGTAGTTATGGAAAAGTTTAAGATTTTGGGAAAAACATTGGAGCATCATGGTCGTATTTTGGATTTTTATACCTATGACTTAAAGGTGCCCAATGGGAACACTACCCACTGGGATGTTCTGGAGCACAAAGGTGCATCGGCTATTATTCCGGTGGACGAAGATGGAAAAATAATTTTAGTCCGCCAATACCGGGGAGCCATTGATGATTTGTTGCTGGAAATTCCGGCGGGGGGACGTGATTCACTGGAAGAAGATTATCTGACCTGTGCAGCCAGGGAACTGGAGGAGGAAATCGGATACCGCTCCGATGAGATTCACCATCTGGTGGATTACCATTCGGCAGCTGCCTATACCAGTGAGAAGATTGCCATCTATTATACAGAAAAACTCATTCCCTCCAAACAGCATCTGGATGAGAATGAATTTGTCCAGATTGAACGCTATACGTTAGATGAACTGGTGGAGATGATTCGTCAGGGGGAAATCACAGACGGCAAAACAATTGCCGGTATCATGGCATATAAAGTACTTTGTCCACATACTATGTAAAAGGCATTGCCTGAGAGGAGTGGACATATGAGTTATCGTCGAAGGAAACATCACAATCGGTTGGGAAATACAGAATTTCTGCAAAGAGTTATTTTGTATTTTCTAATCGGTTTTTTTTGTGGTGCTGTTTTTTATTATAGTTTTCAGAATTCCTTTGGAGGAATGCAGACACAGTTGGAGAAAAATGTATCGACCTGGTCGGTGGGAAAGAGCTCTTTTCTTATTCATTTTGGAAAGTCTTTATGGAACCATGGGAAATATTTTCTTCTGCTCTGGATTCTGTCTGCCAGCAGAATCAGTGGAGGGTATCAAAAGGTTTTTACCATCTACACCGGAGTGAGAAATGGTTTTTTGATGCTCTTTTTTCTATTTGCCAAAAATTTATATGGTCTTGTGCTGTATCTGGCCAGTCTGTTTCCCCACATTTTGCTACTGGCGCCTCTCTATCTGTTCTCTTTTTCTGTCATACAAGAAAAAAAGCAGCCCCGACACAAAAGTCTTTTTGTCATTGGACTGCTTCTTGTGTTCGGAACTGCCTGCTTTCTCGAAGTAAAATGTAATCTTCCTCTTATGGAAATGCTTTTATAAATGACTGGCAATTTTGTCTATGAGACGTTCTGTTTCCTCCCAGCCAAGACATGGATCAGTGATGGACTTGCCGAATTCGTGTTCGTTGACTTTCTGGCAGCCGGGTAGAAGATAACTCTCTACCATAACACCTTTGACAAGTTCAGAAATTGCCGGATTAACCATGCGGCTGTGAAGTACCTCATCTATGATACGAGGCTGTTCGTAGTATTTCTTCCCGGAATTGGAATGGTTGGCATCTACGATACAAGCCGGATTCTTCAGACCCAGCAAGGAATACTTCTCATGCAGTCTTTCCAAATCTTCATAATGATAGTTCGGGATACTCTGTCCGTGTTTGTTCACGGCACCACGCAAAATCGTGTGGGCAAGAGGATTACCATCGGTTGTCACTTCGTAACCACGGTATAAAAAGGTGTGGGAAGACTGGGCGGCGATGCAGGAATTCAGCATCACGGAAAAATCACCACTGGTAGGATTCTTCATACCGACAGGAACATCCATGCCGCTGACGGTCATGCGGTGCTGCTGGTCCTCCACAGAGCGGGCACCAACGGCTACATAGGACAAAATATCACTGATGTAAGGCCAGTTCTCCGGATAAAGCATTTCATCGGCTGAGAAAAGACCGGTTTCAGCAATGGCCCGAAGATGCATTTTCCGCATGGCGATAAGTCCCTCCATGAAATCCGGTTCCTTTTCCGGATCCGGCTGATGGACAATTCCTTTGTAGCCCTCCCCGGTGGTACGTGGTTTGTTTGTATAAATACGAGGAATAATTAAAATCTTATCCTCAACCTTTTCCTGCATTTTTGCGAGACGGGTAATATATTCGCAGACCGAATCCTCGTGGTCAGCGGAGCATGGACCGATAATCAGAAGAAATTTATCGGATTCTCCGGTAATTACATCACGAATTTGTGTGTCGCGGATTTCTTTCTGCTTCTTTTGCTCCGGTGTCAGGGAGTACAATTCCTGCAAAACTTCCGGAGAGATAATTTCTTTCTTGTAGTGTATACTCATAATTCTAAATTCTCCTTTGCTTCATGTCATACGGTAACATTCTACTCCTTTTTTATATGAGTGTCAATTCGTTCATAATTTCGTAACATTTCCAGTGTATAGTAAGAAGGTCAGCGTGGCGAAATATTGCCACCTGAAAAGAGACGGACTACATAAAGGAGGGTCAGAAGTTGATCAAAGTAGAACATCTGGTAAAACGTTATGGCAACCGCAATGTTGTGGATGACCTGAGTTTTACTGTGGAGAAAGGACAGATCGTTGTCTTTCTGGGGCCAAATGGAGCAGGTAAATCAACGACAATGAACATGATTACCGGCTATATTTCGGCGACAGAGGGAACGATTGAGATAGATGGTGTGGACATCTTCGAAGAGCCGGAGAGGGCAAAGAAGAAAATCGGTTATTTGCCGGAGATGCCACCTTTGTATCCGGATATGCTGGTACGGGAGTATCTGAACTTTGTCTGTGATTTGAAGAAGGTTAAGCGGGATAAAAGAGAGCAGATGGTATCCAAGGTCATGCGCCGGACAAAGATAACAGATGTTTCCGAGCGTCTGATTAAGAATTTGTCGAAAGGTTACAAACAGCGTGTCGGCTTTGCCGGAGCTATGATTGGTGACCCGGAAATTCTCATTTTTGATGAGCCGACTGTGGGACTGGACCCGAAGCAGATTCTGGAAATCCGGGATTTAATTCGTGACCTCAGCGAAAAGCACACGATTCTTTTAAGCTCCCATATCATGCAGGAGGTCAGTGCGGTCTGCAATGATATTATCATTATCAATGAAGGGAAGATGATTGTAAAGGATACACCGGAAAACATTTCTTCCCACATCGACCAGACTCATGAGTTGACAATGGAGATAAAAGGGAACAAGTCGCTGGTTCGCAGTACATTGGAATCCCTTGAGAATATCCAAAATCTTAAAGTGTCTGATTCTGACAATGAAGATGTATGTAAGGTGTCAATTATGACAGATGCAGAACATGATATTAGAGAGGATGTTTTCTATGCGCTGGCTGACAATCGATGTGCGATTCTGGAAATGCACACGAAAGAACCTTCGCTGGAAGAAACATTTATCCGTTTGACCGGCAACGGAAGCCGGCAGATGGCAGGACGATACGATAAAAAGACAAAGAAGGAGGTAACCAATTATGAGAGCGATTTATAAGAAGGAGCTTCGTTCCTATTTTACCTCTGCGATTGCATGGGTGTTTTTGGCTTTTTTCCTTGTGCTGACGGGATTGTTTTTCTATCTGTATAACCTGTCCGGAGGCTCCATGAATTTCTCCAATGTGTACGGGGCGATTGAAATCTTTTTCGTATTGCTTCTGATTCCGGTATTGACCATGAAAAGTATGGCAGATGAGAAACACCAGAAGACCGATCAGCTTTTGTATACCTCACCGATTTCCATAACTAAAGTTGTACTTGGAAAATATCTGGCGCTGGTGACATTATTCGCCATCGGTATGCTTATTGTATCGGTTTATCCGATTATTTTGCAGAATCTGGTTCGTCAGGTAGCTGAAGAAGGTGCGGCTGCTTATTCCGTGAATTATGCTGTGGCTTACGGAAGCACGCTGGGATTTTTCCTGTTGGGCTGTGCCTATATTGCCATTGGTGTGTTTGTGTCATCTTTGACAGAAAGTCAGGTCATTGCAGCAGTAGCCATCGGCGTGCTCAATATTTTCACGATGCTGATGACTAGTCTCGCTAACATGCTTCCTTCAAATAAGCTTTTTATGCTTTGCTTTTTTGCCGGACTCATCGTTCTGCTGGCTGTCTGTCTGAATTTTTGGATTCACAACAAATGGGTATCCGCTCTTGTGGGGATTGTGGCAGAGATTGTTCTTGCGGTACTGTATATTTTCTTTTCTTCGCATTTTGACGGACTTTTGTTCCGTATACTTAGTGCGATTTCATTTACAGACCGTTATACCAATTTCACATATGGCATTTTGGATGTCAGTGCCATGCTGTACTATATCAGCGTCAGTTTCCTGTTTGTGTTCTTTACCATTCAGAGAATCAAGAAGCAGCGTTATAACTAGATGTGGATGGAAAAGGAGGAAATCATGAGTAAAGAAATTAATGAAAATAAAAAGTTTGCCCGCCGCAAATTTAAAATGGGTAGTTTTCAGACCATTATCATGATCATTGTTCTCGTGGTTGTGGTGCTGGTAAATATTGTAATCGCCCGCATGAACTGGTCCAAAGATATGAACTCGGATTATCTGTATACGCTGTCGTCTGACACGGTGAACTATCTTAAGACGTTAAAAGATGATGTTACCATTTATTATCTCGTGGAAGATGGGCACGAAGCACAGACCAGTACGTATACCAAGACAATCAATATAGAGAATATCATTAATCTGTATGATGGACTTGGAACTGTCAAGGTAGAGAAGAAAAATCCGGTGCTGTATCCGGATTTTGCCAAAAAATATACCAGTGAAAGTATTATGGATAACGATATGATTGTCGTGAATAACCGGACTCAGAAGTCCGAGTATCTGTCCTTTCAGGGCGATATGATTGAGATGACATACGATACGTCATCCGGTTCCATGGAACAGATACCACAGACTTTGAAACTGGAATCCTCAGTCACGTCTGCTATCCAGAAGGTGTCTCTGGAAAATACGAAGAAGGTGTATGTGGGGCAGGGTCACAGCATGCAGACTTTGAATGAAGATTTCACAGATTTACTTTCCAAGAATGGAATGGAAAAAGAAGAGTTTGATCTGACGAAAAATACAAAAGTGCCGGATGACTGCAGTTTACTGATTCTGCACAGCCCGGCGGCAGATATTACAGACAATGAGTACACTTATATCAGCAAATATCTGAAAGAGGGTGGCAAGGCGTTGTTCCTGCTGAACTATACGGCAGAAACACCAAATTATGACAAATTGCTGAAGGATTATGGTATTAATGTTCAGGCCGGCTACGTACTGGATCCGGAGAATTACTTTGCTTCTTATGGAAGTGGTGCTTATATGCTTTTGACGCCGGAAGTTTCCCAAGACAGCGAACTGACATCTGGTCTGAATGGCAAGGATGTGCTGTGCTGGTACAGCAAAGGTATGACGTCGGATAAAAACGTGAGAAGTACTCTGACGGTGGAATCTGTACTGTCTACATCAGAGAAATCTTATAGTAAAAAAATTTCTAAGGACGATGATGGAACTGATTTAGAGAAAAAAGAGGGAGATCAGACAGGTCCTTTCAGCGTAGCGATGACAGCCCTTGATAAACATGCGGAGAACACCAAAGGCGAGGGGCATGCCACCAAGATTTTTGCCATTGGTTCCGTGGCGTTTATGGATGTTCCAACCAGTTATGGTTCCACGACAAGTATCATTGGGACCCAGATGGCTGAGCAGTACAATAACCGTACGATTCTGGTAAATTCTTTAAAATGGCTTGTGGGAGATAGTGGAGATGAGATCAGGGTATTGAACATACCGGACCGTTCTCTGCTGGAGGAGACGGTACAGCTGCAGTCAGGTGATATTACTTTCTGGACAACAGCACTTGTTGTCGTATTGCCACTTGCCATGTTGCTTTGCGGATTCCTGATTTGGAACCGAAGGAGGAAAAAGTAATGTCAGGGAAGAAAAAAAATGTTGTTACACTGATTGTTCTCTGTGCTTTGTTAGTAGTTTGTCTTGTGCTATATTTTGTGATACCACGAAATACCGGCGAAAAAGAAGATAATACAGCAGATACTACAGAGGAACAAAGCGACAGTGAAAGTATCAGCTTGGATTCCATTGCGACGAATCAGATTAAATCGGTAACGGTTACAAAGAAAAAGAAGAAGGTCTGGTCACTGAAAAAGAAGAACAAATCCTGGTCTCTTGTTGGGAAAGAAGCGGCGCCTGTCAATGAGGAAACCGTATCTTCCATATTGGAGAATGTTAAGCCGGTAACGGCAACACAGAAATTTGAAAACCAGTCAGGTGATTTATCTCTTTACGGACTGGACAAACCGGAATTGACCATTTCCATTGTAACGACAGATGGGGCAATCTATCACTACGAGATTGGCAGTGAGGTGCCGAAGTCAGATATGGGATATTATGGAAAATGCTCCGGCAGAGACGAGATTTACTGCCTCAATTCCGCTTTTGTAAAGGCCTTTGATGTATCGGGGACCAGTTTAATTAAGATGGATGAATTGCCTGAGATTGACGAAGATTATTTGACTGCTATTACGGTGCAGAACAAGGAAGGAAAAGATTTTGCGGCGAAAAAGGTAAGTGACGCCGAGAAGGTGGATTTTTATTCCAACTGGAATATTACCGCTCCTTATGCCAAACCACTGGCTACCAGTCAGTCCGAGTGGAGTACGGTGCTGGGATACTTTACTTCTCTTGCCTATGAAGAAATGGTGGAATATGACAGCCGTAATTTGCAGAAATACTGTCTGAAAAATCCACAGGCTGTTATATCGGTCAATTACTACCAGGCAAAGAAGGGTTACACACCGTCGGCTACTGCCACACCGGATGCCAATGCCTTGGGGAATTCCTCTTCGGAGTCTTCCTATGTGATTCCGGAGAATAAGAGAGATTACAAATCCCTGCACCTCTATGTCGGGAAGAAGACAGGCGACAGCTATTATGTCTGCGAGCAGGGGAAGAAAAATGTTTACAAAATGAGTGCCGGTACGGTGGAAAATATTACGGGACTGGATGCCTATACCAATATGGATCACTGTGTTTACTCTGTGCTTGCCACCAGTATCAAAGGATATGATGTGACCTATGGAGATACCACTTTGAAAGTAACCCGTAAATCCGTGGCGAAGGATGATTCGGAATCGGCGGCGACACCAGAAGCAACGCCGATGGCTACAGAGAACGGTACCGCAGTGGGAAATGCCACGGACAGCAGTCAGAAAAATATATGGACGCTGAACGGGAAGAAGATTTCCGATGATGATGAGAGAGACTTTCTATCGCCATATTCTCTTGCATATCTTCTGGAATATTCTGGAAAAGCAAAGGATAGTGTGAAGCCGGAAAGCGAGGAACCGGTGCTGACCATCGTTTATCATGAAGATAAACGAGATGTCACTGTAAAGTATCTGCCCTATGACGGAATTAATTTTTACCGGGTGGAGAAGAACGGCATGGATTATTTCCTGGTGGATAAACTTTCGGTGGATGATGTTATAGAGAAATTCAAAGGTATCGAAAAATTTGCAAAATGATAAGATTGATAAAAAGCACTTGAAAAATATTCAGGTGCTTTTTATAATGGAAAGAGATGTGAGAGAAGAAAAACAAGGAAAGAGGTAGAAATGACATGATGGATATTAAGACATATTTATATAACACGCTGACGAAACAGGTGGATGAGTTTGTGCCTAATGAGCCGGGAAAGGTTGCCATGTATACTTGCGGCCCGACGGTATACCATTATGCACATATCGGAAATCTGCGCAGTTACATCATGGAGGATGTGCTTGAGAAATATCTTCGCTTCGTGGGTTATGATGTAAAGCGTGTTATGAATATTACAGACGTGGGACATCTGACCAGCGATGGGGATACCGGTGAGGACAAAATGCTGAAAGGTGCCAAAAGAGAACACAAGACCGTCATGGATATTGCTCGTTTTTATACGGATGCGTTCATGGCAGACTGTGAAAAACTGTCCATCAAGAAGCCGGATGTGGTTGAACCGGCTACCAATTGTATTCCGGAGTTCATCCATATGATTGAGGTGCTTTTGGAAAAGGGATATGCCTATGTGTCCGGGGAAAATGTCTACTTTGATACCTCGAAACTGGACAATTATTATGTGCTTTCTTCCCAGAAAGAGGAGGAATTGCAGGTCGGTGTCCGGGATGATGTGGATGAAGATACCAATAAAAAAAATAAAACGGATTTTGTTCTCTGGTTTACCAAATCGAAGTTTGATAATCAGGAACTGAAGTGGGACAGCCCGTGGGGAGTTGGCTATCCGGGGTGGCACATTGAATGTTCCTGCATCAGTATGAAGCATTTGGGAGAATATATGGATATCCACTGTGGCGGCGTGGACAACATTTTCCCACATCACACCAATGAGATTGCCCAGAGCGAATCCTATACGGGACATAAATGGTGTAATTACTGGTTCCATGTGAATCACCTGAATACGAAAAACGGCAAGATGAGTAAGTCTAAAGGAGAATTCCTGACGGTGTCCCTGCTGGAGGAAAAGGGGTATAATCCGATGGCATACCGTTTCTTCTGCCTGCAGTCCCATTACCGCAAGCCACTGGAATTTTCCTGGGAGGCGTTGGACAATGTGGTGACTGCCTATGACAAACTGGTAAAACGGATTGCCAATCTGACGGAAGAGGGAACAGTGGATTCTTCTGCCTGCGAAGAATACGAGAAGAAATTTGCCGGGGCACTTGCCAATGATATGAATACAAGTTCGGCCATTACGGTGCTTTATGATATGCTGAAAGCAGCTCTTTCGGATGCGTCCAAGCGTCATTTGGTTGCCCGCTTTGATGAGGTCCTTTCTCTGAATCTGACAAAGGCGTGGGAGAACGGAGAGAGTGCGGTGGATGATGATCTGAGTGCTTATGTAGAAGGGAAAATCGCAGAACGTGCAGCGGCTAAAAAGGCGAAGGATTTTGCAACGGCAGATGCCATCCGGGAGGAGCTTGCTTCTCAGGGCATTGTGTTGAAGGATACAAGAGAAGGTACTTTGTGGGAGAAACAATAAAAGCGTGAAAGGATGGTAAACAATGACCAAAAAGAATTGGGGAAAGAAAACGGTGGGAGTTCTGCTCCTTGGCATGGTGCTATTTGCCATGACCGGATGCCGTTCGGATGGTATTACGGAGGAAACGAAAGTGGCAGTGCAGGAGGAGAAAAGTAAGGTGCTGGCACTTTACTCGGATGTGGAGAAGATGATTCAGGACAACAACATAAATGTGGATGAAAGTTTCAAATCCATGAAGGAGCAATTGGTATCCATGTCCAAAAAGGTGGATGAAAAGATTGAGGACACCACGGAGGAAGATGCGAAGCGTGCCATGGAGGAACTGAAACGTTTGGAGGAAAATCTGCAGGCGGCAAAGAAGAATGTCGAGAGCAATATTGCGAAGTAAAAAAGCCAAAACGCCGAAAAAATATTTGCCAAAACGCCGAAAAAATATTTGCCAAAACGCCGAAAAATGATATCATGGTAATGAGGTGATTGTAATGAAAGAATATAAGAGAAGAGTTGTAGATGACCTTTTGGCAGATAAATTAGTGTTAACTTCCAGTAGTAATTGACACTCAAATGAATAAATATATATGGAAAGGCTAGAAAACCAAAGGTTTCTGTTGATTTTCTAACCTTTTTTTGTTATAATGATTGAGTGGGTATACATACTTATTATAAGAGGTGAGATATAGTGTATTTTGAT
>JALENH010000039.1 GCA_022767895.1 Eubacterium sp. | reverse complement strand
TTTGTGGTCGCAATGGCTCCCACCGGAATTCCATTCCCGATTCCTTTTGCCATAGTTACAATATCCGGTTGGATTCCATATTGCTGGTAAGCAAACATTTTCCCGGAACGTCCCATACCACACTGAATCTCATCACAAATCATCATGATATCACGTTCCCGACAGATTTCGCGGATTCCCTGAAGGAATTCCGGATCAGCAGGATATATGCCGCCTTCGCCCTGAATCGCCTCGACAATAATGGCATATGTCTTGTCGGTGACAGCCGCTTTCACACTGTCTAAATCGTTATAATCGGCAAAGGTCACACCGCCAATCATCGGTTCAAAAGGCTCCCGGTATTTCGCCGTTCCGGTCACCGACAAAGCCCCCATGCTTCGTCCGTGAAATGCCTTGTTCATGGATACAATCTCATGACGTTCTTCATGCCCTTTTAGAATGGCATATTTGCGGGCGAGCTTTAACGCTCCCTCATTGGCCTCTGTTCCACTGTTGGCCATAAACACCTGATCCATTCCCGTGGCTTTTGCCAATCCCTTAGCCGCCTCTAAAAGCGGTTCAGAATAGAAATAATTGGAAAAATGAATGCCTTTATCAATCTGTTTTTTTAACGCTTCCTTAAATTCATCATTACTGTATCCCAGCGCACAAACCGCAATTCCTCCGCCAAAATCCAGATATTTCTTTCCATCCGTATCATATAAGGCAACACCCTCTCCGTGGTCTAATACCACGGGGTAACGATTGTAGGAATGAATGAGATACTGTTCCGATTCGTCAATGATTTTCTTCATTTTTCTTTCCCCTTTCTTCCTTATTTTTCATGAGGATATAACGTCGTATTGTTGTCAATAATCGCCGTTCCAATACCCTTTTTGGTATAGAACTCCAGTAGGAGACAATGTTCTCTCCGGCCATCCAGAATATGTACACGACTTACGCCTTGTTCAACAGCCTCCACACAATTGCGGATTTTCGGAATCATTCCGCCGCCGATAACACCCTCATCAATCAATTTTTTCGCTTCATCCACCGTCAACACAGAAATCAGCGTATCCGAATCCTCCGGGTCTCTGCACACACCTTCTATATCCGTCATAAAAGCAAGCTTTTCAGCATGAATACATTTAGCCACCGCACTGGCCGCATCATCCGCATTGATATTGTAGGCCTGATAATTTTCATCCATACCAATAGGTGCAATAATAGGGACGAAATCCTTGGCAATCAGGGTGTCAATCAAGTCGGAATTGACAGCTTTTACCTCGCCGACATAACCAATGTCTCTGCCTCCGGCTGTTTTTTTCTCACAAATCATGGTACCACCATCTTTGCCACTGATTCCGGCAGCTTTAACACCCAGTTTTTCCATCATCTGAACCAGATGCTTATTCACTTTATTCAGCACCATCTCTGCCACTTCAATCGTATCGTCATCCGTCACACGAAGCCCCTCGACAAATTCACTTTCCTTGCCCATATAGCCAAGCCATTTGCTGATTTCTTTACCGCCGCCGTGCACAATAATCGGCTGCATTCCCACCAACTTCAGAAGAGCCACATCCTTAATTACAGATTCCTGTAATTTTTCGTCTAGCATCGCACTGCCGCCATATTTAACAACCACCTTTTTGCCGTTAAAATCGCGAATATAAGGCAATGCCTCAATCAAAGTCTCCGCTTTGAGCATAACTTCTTTCATTTTATCTTCCATCTTTCCCTGTCCTTTCTCAGCTTCTATAGTCCCCATTAATTTTTACATAATCATAAGTCAAATCACAGCCCCATGCGGTGGCAGAAGCCTCCCCTTCTTTCATATCACAGAGCACGGTCACTTTATCTTTTCCAAGGAGCTCTGTTGCTTTCTCCTCACTGTAGCCCGTGGGAACACCATCTTTCACAAGAATAAGTTCCTCACCCTCTGCCTCAATGGTAAGATCCACACGTTCCGGATCAAATTCCACTCCGGCATATCCAAGGGCGCAAAGAATTCTTCCCCAGTTGGCATCTTTACCGAACACCATGGTCTTCACCAGGTTCGAGGTAATGACTGATTTACTAAGCATATTCGCGTTTTCCTTCGAGCAGCAGTGGAGAACTGTCACTTCCAATAATCTCGTACAGCCTTCTCCATCGGCAGCCATCTGTTTGGCAAGGTCCGTGGCCACATATCGGAGTGCCTCTCTGAAATCCTCATATGCTTTTGTCCCCTCTTTGATTTCAACCCCGGACTCTCCATTGGCAAGCACCAGATAGGTATCATTAGTGGAGGTATCGCGGTCCACGGAAATCATATTAAAGCTATCTGCCACAGCATCCTTCACAAGTTTTTGCAAAAGGTCGCAGTCAATGGCAGCATCTGTCGTTGTCACACTGAGCATGGTTGCCATATTGGGATGAATCATGCCGGAGCCTTTGCTCATACCACCAAGCGTTACCACTTTTCCATCCACCTCAAAGGATACGGCAGATTCTTTGGAAACCGTATCCGTGGTCATAATTGCTTCTGCCGCTTTTGTACCGGCCTCCGTCGTATCAGAAAGTGCTTCTTTCAACAAAGCAGCCCCCTTTGCCAACGGCTCTTTTGCCATCTGCATTCCAATAACACCTGTTGAAGCAGTCAGAACCTCTTCCGGTTTTACCCCCAGCTGTCCGGCAATCTCAGATGCCATAAAATAGTTGATTTCTTTTCCTTCTAATCCGGTACAGGCATTGGCAATTCCACTGTTTAATACAACGGCGTGAACCGGATTTTTCTTTGTCACAATGTCCCTATCCCAGTAAACCGGTGCCGCTTTCACCACATTCGTGGTAAATGTACCGGCACAGACTGCCGGCGTCTCTGTATACACCAGCGCCATATCGGTACGTCCTTTATATTTGATGCCGGCAGCGGCACTGGCTGCCTGAAATCCTTTTGCTGCGGTTACACCGCCCTGTATTTTATTCATTTCGTCCCTCCATTCATCATTCCATCAGGGAACTATCGGCACAAGCCGAAGTCCCTCCGCTTCATCCAGTCCAAACAAAAGATTCATGTTCTGAACCGCCTGACCGGCAGCTCCCTTAGTAATATTATCCATGGCACCCATCATAATAACGCGCCCGGTTCTCTCATCGACCTTGACATTCACATCCACAAAATTACTTCCCTCTACCCATTTCGTTTCCGGACAAACACCATCTTCCAGAACGCGGACAAAATATTCATTCTGATAGGCATCCAGATAAGCCTTTCGAATCTGCTCCTTTGTCACACCTTCCTTATAATTGGCATAGGCAGTAATCAAAATACCACGATTCATCGGAATCAGGTGTGGTGTAAAATTCAGCGTCACCTTCTTGCCACTGGCGTAGGAAAGCTGCTCCTCAATCTCCGGTGTATGCCGGTGGGAAGACACACCGTATGCCTTAATATTTTCATTGACCTCACAGTAGAGATTCGGTACCTTGGCCCCTCTTCCCGCACCGGAAGTTCCTGACTTGGCATCAATAATCAACGTATCCATATCAATCAATCCTGCCTTTGCCAGCGGATAGATGGATAAGGTCGAACAAGTAGGATAACAGCCGGGATTTGCAATCAGTCTTGCCTTTTTAATCTGCTCTCTGTTCAGTTCACAGAGACCATAAACCGCTTCTTCTATGTACTGCGGGCTCTTGTGGGTGATGCCATACCACTCTTCATAGGTAGAAACATCTTTAATCCGATAATCGGCACTCAAATCAATCACCTTCGCATTTGCGAGAATTTCATCATCCAACACGCCCGCCAGATATCCCTGAGGAGTAGCTGTAAAAATAACATCCGCTTCTTTTGCCAGTGCATGTAAATCGTCGCTTTTACAAAGATCTTCTACAATCTGAAAAACATTACCAAATACAGAACTAAATTTTTCATCTACATAGCTACGTGAACCATACCAGACAATTTCTGCTTCTTTGTGCTGCAAAAGCAACCTTACCAGTTCCTGTCCCGCGTACCCTGTCGCACCAATAATTCCAACTTTTATCATTGTTTCCTCCATTCTCCTGTCAGTCAAATCCATATTTTATACATCAATTATGAATATTTATTCACTATATTCATAAACTTCAATTATTATACATCTTTTCCTAAAAATATGCAATACCTAACATGAATTAATTCAAATCAAAAAGAAAATCCTCCAATTTTCTCTTGCATAATATTCATTTGTGGTGTATATTAAATAAAGGTTATTACAAAATACATACGGAGGTTCTATTATGAAAGAAAAAGTTATTTTGGCTTATTCTGGTGGTTTGGATACAACTGCTATCATTCCATGGCTGAAAGAAAATTTTGATTATGAAGTAATCTGTGTCTGCATCGACTGTGGACAGGGTGAAGAACTGGATGGACTGGAAGAAAGAGCAAAATTCTGCGGTGCGTCCAAACTTTACATCGAAGATGTCATTGATGAATTCTGTGATGAATATGTGGTTCCTTGTGTGCAGGCTCATGCCGTATATGAGAACAAATATCTTCTCGGTACATCCATGGCACGTCCTGTTATTGCAAAACGTCTTGTGGAAATTGCCCGCAAAGAAGGTGCTACTGCTATCTGCCACGGCGCTACCGGCAAAGGAAACGATCAGATTCGTTTCGAGCTTGGTATCAAGGCACTGGCTCCTGACTTGAAAATCATCGCAGCATGGAGAAGCGACAAATGGACCATGGATTCCCGTGAATCCGAGATTGAATACTGCAAAGCGCATGGCATTGACCTTCCATTTTCTGCAGATTCCAGCTATAGTCGTGACCGCAACTTGTGGCACATCAGCCACGAAGGACTGGAACTGGAAGATCCTGACAACGAACCAAACTTTGATCATCTTCTGGTTCTCGGTACCACACCGGAAAAAGCTCCGGAAGAAGGCGAATATTTAACAATGACCTTTGAGGCCGGTGTACCAAAGAGCGTCAATGGCAAAGAAATGAAAGTTTCTGATATTATCCGCACACTGAATGAACTGGGTGGCAAACATGGTATCGGAATTGTGGATATTGTAGAAAACCGTGTAGTAGGTATGAAATCCCGCGGTGTCTATGAGACTCCGGGTGGAACCATTCTCTATGAAGCACACCAGCAGTTGGAAGAGCTGATTCTGGATCGCGATACCACTACATTGAAGATGGATATGGGCAACAAGCTGGCTCAGATCTGCTACGAAGGAAAATGGTTCTCTCCTCTCCGCGAGGCAGTTCAGGCATTTATCGAATCCACGCAGAAATATGTAACTGGTGAAGTTAAGTTCAAACTGTATAAAGGAAACATCATCAAGGCAGGAACCACATCACCATACAGCTTGTACAATGAAAGCATTGCTTCCTTCACAACCGGTGATCTGTATGACCATCATGATGCAGAAGGATTCATCAATCTGTTCGGACTTTCTACCAAAGTTCGTGCTATGAAGATGGCGGAAGTAGAAAAGAACAAGTAAGATAGAGAAATGTTCGCCGCAAGGCGCACCACCTAAAAAGGCCTGCCGCTTCTTTAAGCCGCAGGCCTTTTATCTTATCATTCAAATATTATTATTCTTCAAATATTATTATTCCTCAAGCTCTGACTCACTGTTCTCAGCAAATTCTTCGAACTCTTCTGTTGAACCAAATTCAGCAAATTCCTCGAAATCCTCATCCTCATAGGAAGCAGCCACTTCATCTGAATCAATTATCTCTTCTTCAATCTCTTCTTCAATCTCTGCATTCTCCTCGATAAGGGACTCCTCTTCGCCATCAATATCTTCTTCCAGAGTGTTCTCC
>JALENH010000017.1 GCA_022767895.1 Eubacterium sp. | reverse complement strand
CACCAGATCCTGACAGGCATTCCGGTCGCTGAATACGACACGTGAAAAAAGGTCACTAATGAGATTCATCTTCTGGGGTAAATCCTGAAAAAGTGTTTTGTCCATACTTCCTCCTTTTCTGTGGAATGTGTCCACGGTGAGACAGGAGAAACGCTTCATACGGTCAACTCCTGCCCGGTTTTCTGCATCTTATCGTTTCTTTGGAATAAAGCAAGAGTTGTTTTATTGAACTAAATTAGAATATCGATACTATGTTTGGACCATTGCTTTAGAAACTTTTTTATTATTATATCGATAAACATGTGTTAAGTCAAGAGTTGTTTTGCGCTGATAATTAAAATGGAAATTAGGAAAACTTTTTACAGTTCTCATGATTTTTTGATGATTCTTCGCATCAACTACTGCAAAGAATGCGGATTTTGGCGAGAACAAACCATTGAACAAACATGGTACACTGCTTGCTCTCCAGGATACTCCATCATACAAGCTCCAGATTACAAGTCCTGTAATCTTGGTTCCCTTTGCCTTACTCTGCATAAGAGCACCCATGATCTGATCATAGTAAGCTGCCTGATCCTCATCCGTTACTATTTTGTCGGCTGAAGAAGTATAACCGGCATCCAACTAACAGTAACTTATATTGAACCAAACAGCACCACACGGTGCCCCTTTGGTGTCATATGTGACCAGAACCCGGAACCTTTTCCCACCACAATTTCTTTCCGTGAAGTATATTCTCTTTGGTCAAAGGAGCATTATACAAAAATATCAAAGAGCAATAAATTGGGGTATACTTCTGCTTATAAGAACTGCGAATCTTTGCATGATATGCCATTTTCATATGACATTTGCGAGAAAGATTACTCCCAATTCGTTGACGTGTCACAATACAAGGACCGTAATCCCAATTCCTTCAAAAGAGAACCATTTTCTGAGGAAGAATTTCAATCACTGTGGAAAATCTCTTCTTACAATAGCCGGAGTTAGTGATAAAGTCATTCGAAAAATTGTGGGACACAAAGGACAGAATGTCACAGAAAATGTATACACACATTTTGAAATCAAGGAATTGCAGGAGGCCATTGACCAGATATAATGATTTCCTGCCAAATTTTGTGTGTCATATACGTGTATTATAAAAGGGGCTGCCCCATGTGCAGCTCCTTTCGCTAAGTATCTATTCCTCTAAAAATCGCTTAATCTTCTTCATTTTCTCCTTTGTCATACGATAACCATGCCAATACGCCATCTCTAATTTTCGTACATCGCTTTCAAAACTATTAAGCAGATGATTCGGCCGGAAAATCATAGCTTTCCCTTCCTTCGCCAGTGATTCGCAATACCTGACAGCTTCATTATAACGGTCCGGACGTTCTTTGATGGCACGTCGGATATTGGGATACTTTCTTCCCAGCATCCTGGCACCCATTTTGTCATATTTACCAAATCGTTTGACGTATCCACGAGGCTGCGTAAGAACAATGATCACTTTATCACATCCATCTTCCAACGCTTTTTTCACCGGTATCGGATCCATCAGACCACCATCATAGTATTTTTTCCCATCCAGCTCGATAGCAGGGAAAAACATGGGTAGTGCACAGGTAGCCCGCAGCATGGTATACTGGTCATCCATCTCCATGGCATTTTTATATTCCGCTTTTCCGGTTTCTGCGTTGGTCACACCCACTAGACAGGTTCCTTCATATGCTTTAAATGTATCCATATCAAATGGTATCAGCTGGTTCGGTATGTCACCAAATATGAAATCCAACCCAAATATACTCTTATTCTTTTTTAAATTACTCCGACTCATATAGCGCTTATCATTTCGATATTTCTGCATAATTTCCAAATTTCTCTGGGGCTGCTTGGAAATATAGGAAACACCATCCGCAATCCCAGCCGACACGCCGATACAGTATGGGAGCAAAATATTTTCTGATAAGAGAGCATCCATCACTCCGCTACTGAAAATCGGTCGAAATGTACCACCCTCTAACACAATTCCTGTCATAACCCTACTCCTTTCAAACCATTTGGTTCTATTTTATCACAGATACAGTCTGGTGACAAATAGAAAAAGAAGAGAAAACCACTACAAACCTCACGGCCTGTAGTGGCTTCCCTTACTTTATGCTTGCTTATCTACAAAATAGGAGATAACATTAGTTAGCGGAACTATACTGTGTTCCTGTCATAAGGGTCTTGCCCTTCAATGCAAAGAGTTCTGATACCGATACAACCTGATATCCCTCGTCTATGAAAGTATCTAAAATATTATTAATCGCTTCATAGGTTTTCGTGTTATACTCATGCATCAGCACGATACCACCATCCATACCACCATCTGTGACATCCTTTGTTACATTGTCATAAATGGTCTGGGCAGTTGCTCCCGTCCAGTCTTTACTATCCACACTACAGTTAATGAACGGAGCCTTAATATACCCTTTCATAGCATTGTTGACTGCAAGATTCGGAGCACGGAACAGGAAATTGCTATATCCGGTAAGTTCCTGAAGTTTCGCATTTGTTTTGCCAATAGAATCCTTAATTTGAGCCTCTTTCGAGCTTACAGAATCCCATCCCCAGGAATGATTTCCTACTTCAAAACCATTCTCAACAGCCTGACGAATCTCGTCTTCCTTCTCTGCTGTGTTAATCTGACTTCCAATATAGAAGAATGTTGCATGAGCACCATGATCCTTCAATGCTTTGTGAATAATCATACTGTTGGAATCTTCACTATTGCCTACCGGGCCATCATCAAAAGTAAATGCTACCGTTGGTTTCTCCGGATCCAAACTATCCAGATATGTCTGGTTGAGTCCTTCATACCTAAATTCTTCTGGTGCATATGTCGGTCCTGGTGTTGCTGTCGGTTCTGGTGTTGCTTCTCCAGGTAACGGATAGGTTGCACCTTCTTTTGCTACAAAAGTAATTCCTGTAATCTTGATGGTAAGCCCCTCCGGCCATGACCAATTTGCATCGGCAGCCTGAATATTAATACCGAAAGCCGGGCCATTTGCGCCATCGCCTGACATATTTACTGTAACAGAGGTGTTTCCCGGTGCCAGATCATAACTTACAGCCACACCGTCTGCATAACCGGTCAACTGTGATTCCTCGGCAGCCAGACCAATCTTTCCCTGAGTCCAGGTGTCTGCTCCCTCGGTCTCAAAAGTTACAACCATCTTTTTATAGTACTTCAGATCAAAGCGTTCCTCTATCTGATTGCTGAAATTAATCTTTCCTGCTGCAGAAAAACTCGTCTCTCCCACTTTCGTCATATCAATAACAACGTCCTTAACTGCTTCCCCTTTCGGAGCCTCCGATGCTGCCGGCTGACTTGGTGTCACCGTCGGCGTTACCGCTGGAGTGGATGTACTCTTGTTATTTGTATTAGCCGTAGGAGTTGGTGTAGTCTTTGGTGCAGTTGTGCTTGCCTTCTTTGTTACCGTAACCTTGCAGGTCAGTTTTTTCTTACCTACTTTTGCGAGTACAACAGCGCTACCAGACTTTTTACCCTTTACGGCAACACTTGTCTTTTTCTTATTAGAAAGCGTTATGTTCTTCTTTCCTGATTTAATAGACCATTTTACTTTCTTTTTCGTATTTTTCACCTTAATGGTCTTCTTCTGTCCCACTTTGATACTGATTTTCTTACTGCTCAATTTCGGTGCTTTTGCTTTCGCTGCTACCGGAGAAGATGGAATCGAAATTCCCAGTAGCAGTGCTGCTGTCAACACATAACTCATTGATTTACAAAATTCTCTCTTCAATTTCGTATCCTCCAATCATTATTTATACGTTTGCCAGTTCAAATCATTCTTTGAACTGTTCTCCTTTCTTCGCATTATAACACCAATATATAAGTTTGTAAATATATTCCAGCTGTTTTTATAAGCTTTTAATTATAGTTATTTGTAATAAAAAATATAAACAAAAACTTATAACCCCCTTAAATACTACATAATCTCTACCTACATTTTCTGCATTCTTGTCGAATCAGTATCATAGGAGGCAAAAGTGGAATAAATCCGCAAAATCCTCCTTTCGTTCCCAAAAGCTGTGTGGAAAAGAAAGCTACCGCCACACCAACATGGAAAAATAACAATGTTCCACCAAAAAAACTTGCTTTATGTAAATGATGTCTCTCCCTGTCACACAGATATCCCACCATAGAAGTGGTAAACTGTCTCAGATTATTGGTGGAGAAAATCGTAGAACTCACATAGCCATCCGCCCCCGTAAAAGTATTCCACTGGAAAGCCATCGCAAAAAAAGTCGGATACATAGCAACAAAATCGTCTGTTCCCTCCGGCATAAGAGCAATAGCCACAAGGGCCAATCCATCCAGTACAACACTGCATATAGGAAGGTTCCATTTTGTATAACGAGGTAGCAATACTGTCAGGCTAAGCCCCAGAATATAAATCACCAAAGAACCTGCATGGAGAAGTACCTGCCATGGATTTCTCCCAAGTATTCCAATAACCAGTGACATCATATTGGAAGTCTGTGCATTAGACATTAAATTATGATGCATCAATATGGCAAACCCACAAAAAAATCCCCCCATCACCGCCATCGCATAGTGTATTCGTCTCGTTTCTTTATCCTTATTCATCACCGTATCGTTCCTTCTTTTTTTCTCACAATTATATACTTTAGAACTTTTTTCCCAAAAGGTCAAGAAATATAGTATAATGTTATCTGCAAGTAAGGGATATAACAACATAATGTAAAAGATTAAATCAGGAGGTTCTATGAAACGTATCACAAAAGGAATTATTGCCATTATTCTATTGGCTTCCATCGCAATAGGAAGCTATTATCTAATTCAGGTTTATCTGCCTTACCGGGCTGAACAGCAGAGAATGCTGGAACAGGAACAAAAAGAACTGGTGAAAACCTATCAGGATATTTCTTATCCCAACAAATCATTGGGACAGGTAAGTCTGTCCCACTACAACACGGAAGAGATTGCTGAATTGCTGAAAAAAGAAATCTCTCCCTATCAGCAAAGTATTGCCACCATACAAATCAATGATGATACCCTGACTTATTCCATGAAGGATTTGGGACAACGGATTTTCTACCGCTGCTCAGACAAAAGGGAATTTGAAGCAGGGGAGGAGCAGAAACTCGCCGAATACATTGTAGCCATGGATAAAGACCGCTCACTGTCTGAGCAATATGACATCATTCAGGGAGATATCGATGCTATGCCCCTCCAAGTGTCAATTCAGTGTGAATGTGATGAAAAAGCTCTGACAAAAGTGATTCAGAATCTTTCAAAGACATATGATAAACCGGTCCAGAATTCCCGGATTAACAAAAAATACAAAATACTCCCTGCCAAAGCAGGGTGCGTGCTGGATACAGAAGAAATAGCCAAGGGGCTGCGCACCTATCTGAACCGCCAGACAACCAATGATTATTCGGCGGCGTACGAAACTTCAAAAGTGGAGCCGGAATGGTACCCTGAAGATTTAAAAAAGGTCAACACTCTTGTGGCCCGCTATACAACGAAATTCACCAATAATACAGCAAGGGGATACAATATTCGCCTTGCCGCCACCCGTCTCAATGGAATTTGCCTGTTGCCGGGCGAAAGTGTTTCTTTCTTAGATACATTATATGACAAGAGCGATAAGAAATCCTATAAAAAGTCTGCCGCTTATTTCAAAGGAAAGGTTGTACAGGCCGAAGGTGGTGGCATCTGTCAGGTATCCACAACAGCATATCACACCTTCCTTCTGGCGGGCATCATTCCGGAAAAACGTTATCCTCACAGTATGCCGGTAGGTTACGCCAAACTGGGTCTGGATGCCGCACTTTCTGTAGGCGGTAAGGATCTGGTCATCAAAAATACGCTGGATGCTCCTTTGCTGATTCTGGCAGAGGCAAAGGATGGAACGCTGGCTGTTGCCATCCAGTCCTATTCCAACGCCCTGAAGGGATATACCTATAAACCAAGAGCAAAGAAAATTTCCAACTTGGAAGCGGAGTCCTTCCTTGATGTCTATAAAGGAAAGAAAAAGGAAAAAACCATTGCTCTCAGCCATGACACCTATCAGAAAAAATCCTCCTGATAAAGGAGCTTAAACCAGTGACGCCAAACCTTCATAGGAAGCTTCTTCTGCTTCCCTGATGCGGCGGACTCCCATTTCCCGCAGCACTTTCGTACATCCCGGACCGATACTCAGGACCACATCTTCGTTCTGCCATCGTGCCGGGATGTTTCCTTTTACACTTTGAATCAGGCGCGAAGCAGAGGAACCACAGGTAAAAAATACGTTATCATATTGTTCCGGATTTCGAGGCAGAGATATTGGCACTTCTATATTTGAATAAACCACAGCTTCTTCGAACCGGCACATAGACTCCAGCGTTTCTCTCAGATTTCCTGCCGTCACCTCCGCCCTGATATAGCAGACAGATTCTTCCCGTTTCACAAGTCCCCGCAATCCCTGCACCAATGTTTTCCCACTGGCTTTTTCCGGAACATAATTCGGGCAGATTCCTCTTTCCCGAAGCGTTTCTGCCGTTTTCGCCCCCACTGCTGCCACCCGGCAGTTTGCCAGGGCACGGCTGTCCAGTCCGGCCTTATCAAGGGATTGGAAGAACCCTTCTACTCCGTGACGGCTTGTAAACAGAAGCCAGTCCGTCTCTGACAGTTTTTCTTTTGTCAGAGGCAAAGTGTGATAAACAATTTTTCCCACCGATACTTCCTCCACCAGTGCCCCTTTCCGGGACAAAAGACTCGCAAGTTCGGACGGATTTTCCCCAATTTTTACAACCAGGTAACGAGGCACATGCAAAGATTCCCGGAGAGCAGCCACTTCTCCCACAACGATAACTGCCGGCGAAGTAAAATTATTTCCCCTCACTCTTTCCACCAAATCCGCAACTGTCCCCACACAAACCTGCTGGTCAGGCATTGTCCCATGGGAAATCACAGCCGCGGGCTTCTCCGGTGACATACCGGCATCTAAAAGTTTCTGCATAATTTCTTCCAGTTTCCCCAAACCCATGAGAAACACAAGCGTATCTTTACTTTTCGCCAGCTGATGAAAATCCAGTTCTGCCAGCTGGTCTCTCTGGTCGTGGGCAGTCAGAACACGGAATCCGCCCGCCAGTCCCCGGTGTGTCACCGGGATATCCGCCGCTGCCAAAGCCGCAACAGCAGAAGTCACCCCCGGCACAGTCTCATAAGGAATCCCGGCATTTCGGAGTGCCAGTGCCTCCTCTCCTCCCCGCCCGAACACATAGGGGTCCCCTCCCTTTAGACGCACAACTGTTTTTCCTTCTCTGGCTTTTTCGACTAACAGAGACTGGATTTCCTCCTGACTCATGGTATGGTGGTGATTTTCTTTTCCTACATATATTTTTTCGCAATTTTTTCTGGTATCCTCCAAAAGTTCCGGTGCCGCGAGACGGTCATAAAGGATGCAATCCGCCTTCCGAATCAATTCTCTCCCCTTCACTGTCATAAGCCCCACATCTCCCGGTCCGGCTCCCACAAGATACACCATCCCGTTTTCATTTTCTACAGATTCCTGTCCGGAACGTCGAAACCGCTGCATGGCCAGCTCCGAGAGAACATCTGCTTCCTCTCCCCGGACTTCCAGCTGTTCTTCCCCCAGCAGACAGCGAAGAACATAGTTATCGTCTCCCTCCTTTTCACAAAAGGCACCCACGGATATATGACAATCCCCGCCAGACAATCTGAGAAATTCCCTCTCCACCTGTGCCGTCACATGACTTTCCCGGTCTGCCAGTTGATTGCATTTCTCCTGCAGCATCCGGTCATTCTCCCGCACCTCGATAGCCAGAACCCCCTGTGCCGGAGCCGGCACCATTTCTGTGGGCTCCAGATATTGCGTGATGACATCCCTCATGCCCAGCCGGTGCAGACCAGCCGCCGCCAGCACGATACCATCCAGCTTCTCCTCTTCCATTTTCTGAAGCCGTGTATCCACATTGCCGCGGATATCCACCACTTTGATGTCGGGACGAAGTTTCTGAAGCTGCAGCTTCCGACGCAGACTTCCCGTACCGATTACAGCCCCCTCCGGCAGATTCGCCAGTGAGTCAGCCTCGCGGAGTAGGAGCACATCTCTGGCATCTTCCCGGGGCCACGTCTTTGTAAAGGCAAGCCCCTCTGCAGGATTCACAGGCATATCCTTCATACTGTGAACAGCCAAATCAATCTCCCCCTGCAGAAGCTTTGTCTCAATCTCACGGACAAAGACCCCCTTCCCCCCAATCTGCGTAAGGGGGCGATTCAAAATCCGGTCGCCTTTCGTCCGGATTACAATCAGTTCTATTTTATCCTGTGGGCACTGTTCCCGAAGCCGGTCACGCACCCACTCTGCCTGAGCCAGTGCCAGACGGGAGCCTCTTGTTCCAATACGAATTTTCATCCTTCTCCCTCCTCCATGCGAAATAAATGCTCCAATACTTTCTTGTATTCTCTCTGAGTTTCATCATCCTCCAGCTGTTTCAGCTCCTGGATTGGTTCCCGCAAAAGCCGCTGCAAAGACGCATTCAACACCTTCTTCACAATTTTCTGTTCCCTGTGACTGAGGCTTAGCTTCCGGTTCAGATACTCGTAACTGTCCTCCACAATTCCCTGGCATCGTTTCTGCAGATTTTCTATCGTCGTGTCCATCCGGCTCTGACGCAGCCATTCCATGGTCTCCTCTGTTTTCTGCTGAATCAGGGATTGGCATAGAGAAGCAAGACGTTCCCTCTCCTTCTGGTTCTTCTCTGCAATCTGCTGCAGAGTATCCATGTCGATCACACGCACACCCTCTTCTTCTGCCAGTCTGGCATCCACGTCCCGGGGTGTGGCAAGATCAAGAAAAATCATCTCACCGTTATCCGGCCGGCTCCATTCCTCTTTCTTCACCACAAGATGAGGAGAAGCAGTTGCCGACACAACAATTTCACAATGTGCCATCTCCTGATACCGGTCCTTGTATTCAATCACTGTGAGCTGCGGATATACCGCCAGGAGTTCCCTGGCATGTTCCGTATTCCGGCTGCACAAAAGGATGGACGCAGCTCCGCCATCCACCAGATACGTCAGCGCCAGAGCGGCTGTCTTTCCACTGCCAATCACCAGCACTTTTTTCCCCTCAATACCGCTGTATTTCTGAAGCATCTGGATTCCCACATAGCTGACAGACAACGGTTTTTCGCTGATTCGGTACTCGGTCTTAATCTGCTTGGCACAGGTCACCGCATCTCTCACAATCCGTTCCAGTTCCTTGCCGCTGTGTCCCATGGTCCGGGCAAAATCCATGGCTTCCACTACCTGCCCCAGAATCTGATCCTCTCCTAATACGAGAGATTCCAGTCCGGCGGTCACACGAAAAAGATACGCCATTGCCTCCTCTCCCTGCATTTCCTTCATATAATTCCGAATAGGAACTCCGGGAAACACAGCCTCGTAGCATTGCCGTATCTGTTGCATCGTTATTTTATGGGATTGAAAAAAGAAGAAAATCTCACTGCGGTTGCAGGTAGACAAAACCACACACTGCCTCACTTCGATTTTCTCCAGCTCATTCCACAATTCAGTTTTCTTTGAATCGGTGAAGGAGACTAACTCCCTCACCGCAAGAGGCGTCTCCTGATAGCAGACACCTACATAACCAAATACCATATCTTCCATTATTCTGCCAGTATCTCTTCTTTTCTTTCCAATAACTCATTCGAAAGCAGCATACTTTCTGCCTTTTCAAATCCAATCCGCGCAATGGTGTCCGCAAAACGCTCCCCTGCCTGTCCTTGGTCACGGAACAGCAAAATGGCTTTTTCTACTGCATCCAGCACTTCTTCCTCGGATGTGAAGATTTTGCTAAGTGCCTGACCATGTGCTGTCTTCTTGCCCCATCTGCCGCCGATGTATACCTTAAATCCAGGTACTGCACCATCATTGACATGGAACGGGCAGAACTTGATACAGCGCCCGCAGTTATTGCACACCTCTTCATCAATGGTAATTTTTCCATCCACCACATGGGCAGCTCCTACCGGGCATTTCAATTCAATCTGGCATTTGCCGCAGCCCTTGCAGAGCTCCTTATCATGGGCGCGAACCATCTGACCCACAATACCCACATCATTCAAATCCGGTTTCACACAGTTGTTTGGGCAGCCACCCGTAGCAATTTTAAATTTGTGTGGCAGTTTCACATCCCCATATCCTTTGAAAAAACGCTCGTGTATTTTTTCTGACAATTCATAGGTGTCATACAACCCATACTGACAAGTGGTTCCCTTACAGGATACCACCGGGCGAACCTTGGCACCGGTGCCTCCGGTCTCCAATCCGGCTTTCGCAATATAAGCGCGGAAGGGCTCAATATTATCATAATGAATTCCTCTGACTTCCACGGTCAGACGAGTGGTAAACATCATCTCACCACTACCGAACTTTTCTGCCGCCTCAGCAATTACCTTTGCCTGTTCAGCCGTAATTTTACCATTTCTTGTAATCACGCGGCCATTAAAAAGATCCGTTCCCTTATTATGAAGGAATCCCAGACCTTTCACTCTTTTGATGTCTTCGTCTTTGATTGTACAAGCCATGTTAACTCTCCTTCTTCCTATTTTGAAAATATTGTATCATCCACTGACAGGTACTGTCAATGTCTTCGTCGCTGTGGGCATCCGATACAAACATTGCCTCAAATTGGGACGGTGCCAGATAAATGCCATGCTCCAGCATATAATGAAAATATCCGGCATATTCCTCTTTGCCAGAATTTACCGCATCTTCATAATTTTTCACACCATCCGGCATAAAGAAAATACTGGGAAGAGAGCCAATCTGATTGACCGACACAAGCCCCTCTCCTTCCCGGCGGGCGGTCTGCGCAATCCGCTCCGCTTTCTTTTCAAGTCGTTCATAAATTCCCGAATCTTCCTGCAAAATCCGCAGAGTCTCCAGTCCGGCCGCTGTGGCGATGGGATTTCCCGACAATGTACCCGCCTGGTACACAGGTCCCACCGGCGATACCTGGTCCATAATCTCCTTGCGGCCGCCATAGACACCGATGGGCATGCCGCCTCCCACAATTTTACCCAATGTCGTAAGATCCGGCGTCACACCGAAATAACTTTGGGCGCCTCCCGGGGCCAGACGGAATCCGGTTATCACTTCATCGAAAATCAGAAGTGCTCCTTCCTTTTTCGTAATTTCCCGAAGGAAAGGCAGAAAACCTTCTTCCGGCAGTACAACTCCCATGTTCGCCGCCACCGGTTCCACGATAACAGCGGCAATCTGCCCTTTGTGGGCAGCAAAAAGTTTTTCCACCGAATCTTTATCATTGTAGGATGCCACCAGGGTATGTCTGGTAAAATCCGCAGGCACTCCCGCGCTGTTGGGGACAGAAGTGGTCAAGGCTGCCGACCCCGCCTTGACTAAAAGGCCGTCCGAGTGTCCATGATAGCATCCCTCAAATTTAACAATTTTATCCCTTCCGGTAAATCCTCTCGCCACACGGATGGCACTCATAACTGCCTCCGTTCCGGAACTTACCAGGCGGCTGATTGCCATGGAAGGAATCATTTCTGACAAAAGCTCTGCCATTTCCACTTCTTTCTCCGTCGGAGCGCCATAGGTCAGCCCTTCGTCACAGGCTTTTTTCACCGCGTCAATCACTCTTGGATGGGCGTGTCCGAGAATCCCGGGGCCCCAGGAACAGACATAATCAATAAACTCATTGCCGTCCACATCCCAGATGTGGCTGCCCTCTGCCCGGTCAATGAATCGCGGAACGCCTCCCACGGCACCAAAGGCCCGAACCGGACTATTGACCCCGCCGGGAATATATCGTTTTGCTTTGTCAAATAATTCTTGTGATTTCTGTTCTGTCATCCTCGCTTCTCCTGCTCCTCTTCTCTCAGCCATCGCGCCACATCCAGCGCATGATACGTAATAATCATTTTCGCTCCGGCACGCTTAAAGCCTGTCATATGCTCCATGACAATCCGCTTCTCATCAATCCAGCCCTTTTCAGCCGCTGCTTTCACCATAGCGTATTCACCACTGACATTATAGGCCACCACCGGAACATTGTAATGTGTGGTAATCTCTTTCAATACATCCAGATAAGCCATGGCTGGCTTGGCAATAATAAGGTCGGCACCTTCTTTTAAATCCTGTTCCACTTCCCGCAGTGCTTCCCTTCCATTGGCAGGGTCCATCTGATAGGTTTTCCGGTCACCAAATCCCGGTGCTGAATGCGCCGCATCCCGGAATGGCCCGTAATAGGCAGAAGCAAACTTGGCACTATAAGACATAATCGGTGTATTGACAAAACCTTTTTCATCCAATGCCTGACGGATTGCCGCCACACGTTTATCCATCATATCACTGGGGGCAATGATATCTGCCCCGGCCTCTGCATAGACCACGGAAGCCCTGGCCAAAAGTGGCAGTGTCTCATCATTGAGAATCTCTTCACCCTGAATCAGACCACAATGACCATGGGATGTGTATTCGCAAAGACATACGTCCGCAATCACAACTAAATCATGATACTGTTCCCGAATCAGCCGGATTGCCTTTGGCACAATCCCCTGAGGATCATAGGCTCCGCTCCCTACTTCGTCTTTGTGAGCCGGAATTCCAAAAAGGAGGACAGCCGGCACGCCAGCCCCCACAACACGGTCCAGTTCCTCGGGAAGACGGTCTAATGAATACTGGCAGATTCCCGGCATGGATTCCACCGGCTCACAGATATTTTTCCCTTCTATGACAAATACCGGGTAAATCAGTTCATCCACCCGGACATGATTTTCCCTGACCATCGCCCGCAAGTTCTTATTCATACGCAAACGTCTTGTCCGTTCCATCTCACTCTTCCTTTCCACTTTCCCTGGTTTCCTTGCTTTCTTCCTCCCGGATTACCTGTTCCGCTTCTTCCTCGCCGGGAATGCAATGTTGCTCCAATGCCACGGCAAGGAGCTTTTGATAAATTTCCTTTCTTCTCTCCGGCTTATGAATCCGCCTTTTCACCTCCGGCCGAAGCTCACCCAGCCAGGCACTCAGTTCCCCAAGAAACGATGTCACGCAGGATTCATTCTGCTTTTTCAGATATTGGGTAATAAGAGGGCTCTGCCCCCCGCTGCTAAAGGCAGCCACCACTTCTTTTTGTTTCACATAAGAAGGGAAAATGAAATCACACTCCTCCGGCTTGTCCACCACATTCACCGGAACCCCCTGTGTCCGGCAGTCTGTACAGATACAGTGGTTGACTGCCTCATCCGATGTGGCAGCCACCACAAGCCGCATCCCCTGTATATCAGTTTTCTCATAATCCTTCTTCCGGCAATGAACTCCCGGCATCCGGGTAATTCCCTGGCAAATCTCCTTTGCCACAACGGTTACTTCTGCTCCGAAATCCCGCATCACACAAACTTTGTGCCACGCCACGGGTCCGCCTCCCACCACAAGACAGGGACAGTCCTTCAGTTCAATAAACATGGGAAAGTACGCCACACGCCCTGCCTCCTTTCATCTTCACTAATACTGCAGCATAAACCAGCGGAACATTTTATTATTTTTCTTATAAATCGACGGATACTGGGAATGCGGCAACGGGCACATAACACTACCCGTCTCAATGGTTACACTTGGAATCTTTTTCTCATACACAAGCCAGTCCGCAAATCCTCCCCGTTCTTCCGTACTGCCATTTCTCGGCATCATGCGGTAATGGTTATAGGAATTTATCTTCTTTGCCAGCTGATACTGCCTGTTGTGCAACGCCTCATCCACCGCAAAGTCCCAATACAGGATACTGCCCGTGGAATGGAGATTGAGCACCGTATTCGGTTTAATTTTCTGAATAAATTTCATCAGTGCTTTGGTCTCTTTCTCACTCCCTGCCTTTTTTCCGGGATAGGTGGCATAGTCCGGCTTTTTCTTTTTCTTCACGGAAAATCCTGCCGGAAAATTGTTGTTGAGATTGACCCCTCTGGCATTGTTCTTCCATCTTCTGAAGTGCCCTATCTTCTTTACTTTCTTTTGCAATTTCTTGTTGCGGATTCCCTGATATCCATACTGGGAGATGGTCACGCCATCCGGATTGTCCATGGGAATCAAATACAGACACACATTCCGGAAACGATCTTTGTGCTCGTTGTACTCTCTCAGTATCTCTTCTGCCTGACGCATCAGAATCTGCGTATTTTTCCATTCTCTGCCGTGTATGGCCGCATCGATGACAAGACGCTTTCCTGCATACGCACTGCCAATCCGCAGGCACCAGATGTCTCTGCCATCATAACTTTTCCCAAGACTGGACAACCCGGCTTTCCCCGGATATTTATGCACCAGTCTCCGCAAATCCGCTGTCATATCATTGTAATCATACACCTTGTTCTTGTCATTGACAAGCCATGGTTCTTCTTTGACAACAATTCGTATTTTTATCTCATTCTTCTCGGAATCCCTGACCTTCACAGTCAAATAGGTGGTTCCCTTCTTTTTGGCTGTCACCTGTCCCTTTTTATTGACAGTGGCTACCTTTTTATTTTTTATGGAAAATTTGAGATTCTTTTTCCCATAATTAAAGGACAGCGTCTGGCTTTTTTTCTCATACAAAGAAAGCCGTTTGCCATTCCGGCAGGTCAGATTCTTTTTAAAATTAATGTAAATGTACTGAACTTCACCAGTGAGTTTGGATTTTGCCTGAATGATGGTATAGATTGCCTGGCCCTCTTTCTTTTTCCGGCATCTGACTACACCGGATGAGGAGACCGTCACCGTCTTCCCCGTCACTTCCTTTTTGCTTCCTCCTCCATAAATCTGATAGGTAGAAGCATGAGACATGGTTAATTTTACCGTGTCTGTTGTATACGAGGTGAGGTGATAAATTTTTTCTCCGGAGATTTTTTTATAACGAATCCCCTTCTGACCACCCTTGTAATATTTGGCATCCGGATTGACAAGCACATACTTGGTCAAAGGCGTCGGAACCGGTGTCGCCGTCGGAACTTCTGTCGGCTCTGCCGTTGGAACCGCCGTTGGCTCCATGGTCGGTTCCTCTGCTTGTTCCTCAAATACGTCTGCTTCCTGCTTGTGTCTTGCCTGAGAACGGATTCCACTCCCACTCATGAGTTCACATATGACGATGGATAATAACAGCACACATGCCATCCATCTCTTCCACTGTGAATTACTCATGATTCCTCATTTCCTTTCTGGTACATGATAAAAGGTACCTCATTACGAGATACCTTATTATATTTCTTATTTTTGAAAAAAATGTGACGAAAATTAATTACGCCAGTTTGCTCTTGGCAACTTCTACTAAAGAAGCGAATCCTTCCGGATCACTGATTGCCATCTCAGAAAGCATTTTACGGTTCACATTTACCTCAGCAAGCTTCAGACCATACATGAATTTGCTGTAGGAAAGACCATTCATTCTGGCTGCCGCATTAATACGGGCAATCCAAAGCTGTCTGAACTGTCTCTTTCTCTGCTTTCTACCTTTATAAGATTCTTCCAGGGCACGCATTACAGACTGCTTTGCAACACGATACTGCTTACTTCTTGCACCTCTGTAACCCTTTGCCAGTTTCAATACTCTTTTATGTTTTTTCTTTGCGTTCATTCCGCCTTTAATTCTAGCCATTCGTCATTTCCCTCCTTTGCCATTAGCTGTATGGCATAATCTTTTTCATTGTCTTTACATTTGTTTCATCTACAAGAGCAGACTTTCTGAGATTTCTCTTTCTCTTTGTGGTCTTCTTGGTCAAAATATGACTCTTGTATGCTTTGTTTCTCTTCAATTTACCGGTTCCGGTAACCTTAAAGCGCTTTGCAGCAGCTTTTTTTGTTTTCATTTTCTGATTTGCCATAATTTCATTCCTCCGTTATTATTTTGTGGCTGATAAAAACATTACCATGCTTCTTCCTTCCATTTTGGCAGGTTTATCCACTGAAGCAACATCCTTCAGTTCCTCAAAGAATGCATTCAGAATCTCCCGTCCGACATCCTTATGTGCCATTTCCCTTCCACGGAAACGCAATGACACTTTTACTTTAGCTCCCTTCTGCAGGAACTTCTTCGCCTGATTCACTTTTGTATTCAGGTCATTGGTGTCGATATTCGGAGAAAGCCGAATCTCCTTGGTTTCAATGGTCTTTTGTTTTTTCTTTGCTTCTTTCGCTTTACGAGACTGTTCATAACGATACTTACCGTAATCAATAATCTTGCATACCGGCGGCTTCGCTGTCGGTGCAATCTTCACCAAGTCGAGGCCTGCATCCTTCGCTTTGAAATATGCTTCTTTTGCGGACATGATGCCCAACTGCTCTCCATCCGGTCCAATGACACGGACCTCTTTGTCACGAATCTGCTCGTTGATCATTAAATCGCCTATTGTTCCTTACCTCCTAAATGAAAAAAAGAATAGCTGTTTCTAAAAGCCAGCTATCCACATAAATAATTTTCATAACATGAAATTGTGAACCATTGCCGTGTGATAACGAATGTTATACGACAAGGTGAGAGTGGATAACTCTGCTTTTTACACCTTTGACAGTTTATCATAGGTTGTGG
>JALENH010000002.1 GCA_022767895.1 Eubacterium sp. | reverse complement strand
GGCAACGAATCTTACTATAAAAAAAGGAGAGTATACAAAATGCAGGGGAAATTAAGAAATATGGCATCACTTCATCTATATTCACAAGGAGAAATATTGTTTTTATACCGCATTGGGTCGCGGGTTGTGGACGAGAGCTATACCGGCTCTGCCGGAGGTCATTTTGAGAAGGACGAGTTAAACGATGCCAGAGCTTGTGTGCTCCGGGAATTGTATGAGGAGACCGGCCTGCGGGAAGAAGATATTGAGAATCTCACACTGCGATATGTCACGCTGCGGTTGAAAAACGGGGAAATCCGGCAGAACTATTATTTTTTTGCCGAGTTGAAAGAAAAAAACAGGCAAATCACCAGCAATGAAGGCAGACTCCGCTGGGTACAAGAATCCGAGGCGCTGAATCTGGAAATGCCATACACGGCAAAATACGTGGTGGCGCATTATTTGCAGACAGGGAAATATACAGAGTCCCTGTATGGTGGGGTGGCAACGAACCAAGGGGTAGATTTTGTGGAACTAAAAGAATTCTAAACCCAGGGAGGGCAGTCGATGAACAAAATAGGTATTTTGCTGAGTTGTATGATTGACGTATATTTATTCCATTTATTTTTCGTTAATTATTTTAGAAAGAGTAAAATTTTATCCCATATAAAATTCGGTGAGCAAATGGTGCAGTGCATCACCGTTGTCTTGTTGACGTTATGTAATTTATTGGGGAACGGCGACATCAATATAGTTATAACACCGCTTTTGATTTTCCTATATACAACCTTGGTATTTGATGGGAAAATCAGATACCGGCTTGTGGCCATGCTCACCGCCTTTTGCATTTTGTACGGGTGTGAATTTCTGTTTATGCTAATCATTCATCCCTCTCCATCCGACTACAAAAATTCGACATTCATGATACATCTGATGTTTGCTATTAAGTTGTTGTCTTATATATTTATTCTTGTTATCAATCAGGTGATTGGGAAAAGTAAACGAATACAAAACACCAAAATATTTATGATGTATCTGCTTCTCCCTGTTGCCAGCCTGTCGGTCATGGTCATCAATTTTTATTCCGGAATTCCTTCGGGAATCCCCCCGTATTACCGGCTGTTGCTGGTGGCAGGATTCGGGTTTTTGTTCCTGGGAAATGTTGTCAGCTTTTATGCGTTTGAACGCTATTCCGAACATTTATATGAGAGTATGCTGCAGAAAGTAATGCTTGACCGGCAAAAAAAGGATTTGGATTATTATATGCAGATTGCGGCAATCGATAAAAAGCAGAAGGAAACCATACATAACATTACAAATCAATTGAAGATTATCAATCGGCTGGCAAGAACGGAGGATTATAAAGAAATAGTCAGGATTACGGAAGATATCAGTGACGAAATGAATAAGGACATCTCCCGGATATATTGCAGCAATCCTGTGTTGAATTCCTTATTGAATGAGAAAATGGAGGAAGCGGACGCATACGGAATCAAATCGGAATTGAGAATGGAGCCGGGAATTAATTTGGATATGATTTCGCCTGCCGACCTGATAGCCATGATTGGAAATCTGTGGGATAATGCAATCCGGGCGGCTGCTGAGGCAGAGAATGAAAAAGTTATCAAAGGATTTTTTTATATGCAAAATGAGGGCGCCTTTTGTGTTGTCAAGCTGATGAATACGTTCAAAGGTGTTGTTCAGAAGAGCGATGGAACATTTGCGACCACCAAAACAGACAAGGGAGTTCATGGGATAGGGATTCAGTCTGTCAACCGTATAGCAGAGAAATATGACGGGTATTTGGAATGTCAAGTAAGTGGTGATGAATTTGTCGCCCTGCTGATTCTATCAGCAAATGATATATCATAGCTTTTTTTCTTGTCGGTGAGGGCAGTCACGAACAAGGTATTCATTTTGTGGAACAAAAGCAGTTTTTGGTAGTTTTTTTGTCAATTTTTGTACGTTATGCCTTCAATTCATAACTTTGTTCCCCGAAAATCCCAAATTGAGAGAAAGTATGTTATACTAAAAAGAGTCCAAATCATCTGTCGATGATGGCAAAGAGGAGGGGGAAATATGTATAAGATAGCAATTTGTGATGATGATGCGAACTATATCAGTTATATGGAAGAGGTAATTCGGCGGACGGGGTGTGAACAACATCAAATAGAATTTTATGAGTTCACGTCGGGAGAAGAGTTTGTAAAAGAAATGAAAAATCTTGAATTCTGCAATTTGCTGATTCTGGATATGCAGATGGAAGGAATGGATGGATATGCTACGGCACAACAGTTTAGGAAAGAATATCCGGATTCTGTACTGGTGTTCTGTTCAGGTGTCGTGTTTCCTTCTGATGAGAGTTTTAAGACAACTCCCTACCGATTTTTGCAAAAAAGTTATGACGATGACAAGATGTTAATTGAGGTGAAGGCAGTCATTGAAAAAATGATTCAATCCAGCGATGTGCCATATATTGTGGGGCGAAATCATAATAATGTGGTGAAATTGCGTCCGAACCACATTTTGTATATCGAAAATTGTAAGCGGGGGAGTGAAATTCATATACGTGAAGATTATAAGGATTATGCCTTTGAGGATAAAATTACAACTCATATGAAACTGGCTGAACTGCTTGAGACGTTAAAAGATTATGGCTTTGTATATGCCCACAATAGTTATATTGTGAACTTAAAATATGTTGTGAAATTAAAATCAGATGGTGTTTTGAAACTGATAAATGGATGCGAATTAAATGTATCACGCTCACGAATGCCGGAATTCAGAAAAGCGCTGGCACATTTATTAGGTGATAAATATAACTAAACATGCAAAAGTGGCCCCTCAATTTGCAAAAATCGCCATTGGTGTTGCATTTGTTTCCCGAATCATGTATTGTTTTGTCGGAAATTGCAACACCAATTTTTTAATTTGCAGAAGGAGAGAGAAATATGAGCAAAAAAAAGTGGAACTTGTTTAACAGTCTTGCCTTGTTGTTGGTAGCAGTAACTGCGAATTCAGCTTGCTTATGGTATTTTCATCAGCCGAAGTTTCCTGAAGAAGCAAATTATCTGAGAAAACACAATGATTGAAAAGATTGTTGAAAGTCTCCTGCAGGCCCAGGTCAGGCAGGGGACTTTGAGTGATGAAACAGTACCAGTCTATCGTTATGGGTATACAGTATTAATTGAAATCAGTATTAATTTTCTGTTGGCATTGCTTGTTGGCGTGCTCATGCGTGAGATTGGTATTGTTTTGTTGTTCAGTCTATTATTTGTGCCGTTAAGAGGCTTCTGTGGAGGGTGGCATGCAGAGAAATCGTGGCTCTGTGTGCTTGTATCGTTGGGAGTTTTGATCTTATCTCTATTTGTCGGGAAATTTCAATTGCTCCAATTCGGAACCTATGTATGGATAGCCGCTATGGCAGCAGCCTGCGTGGTGATTTTGCGGTATGCGCCAATTGATAGTGAAGCGAAGCGCCTGTCTGCCAATGAGATCAGGCGATATAAAATGGTGATTCGAATCATTGTGACATTGGAAATCGCATGCTTTGTCATACTTGTCTGCGGACATATGTACAAATATGCGGGTATTATAAGCACCGTGTTTTATATACAAAGCTGTTCATTGATTATTTCATTGAAAGGGAAGAGAAAAAGGAGGAAACAAAATGAATAAAAGGAAAATTGTAGTTAGCAGCTTGATGGCAAGTGGACTATTGCTTATCGCTGTTTGTGGTTTCAACAATATGAGTAAGCAGGAGCGCAAAGCCGATGCCGCTGTTATGGATGCGTCCATCACGGAGGAACTCACCTCCAAGCGGACCAAATTCACCAAACAGTACCTCTTATCAGATGGCAGCTTTCTCGCCAACTCCTTCTCCATGCCGGTTCATTATAAGAAAAATGGCAAGTGGAAAGAAATTGACACCACGCTGGTATCGACGAAAAGCAAAAAGAACTATAAAACCAAGTCAACCAGCTTAGGCATCACCGTCGCCAAAAAAGCCAACCAGAAAGCAGAGATTACATGGAAGCGGGGCTCTTCCAAACTCTCCGTGGCGCTGAAGGGAAAGAAAGTCAAGGCAAAGAAAGCCGCTGTCAGTAACCCGGAGAAAAAGCAGATCACCGATATACAAAACAGCAACCAGGTTCAGTATAAAAAGGCCTACAAAAATCAGACCTTAACGTATGAAATCTATCCGGAGAAAATCGTAGAAAAAATCTCCGTCAAGAAGAAATCAGCCGTGAAAAAAATCACCCTGAAAGTAAATAGCGGCAAGCTGAAAGTCAAAGTCAAGAACAACCGCATTTACTTCAAGACAAAGAAGGGAAAGACCAAATACACCCGATTGAAAACCATTCTCACCGACGGCAAAGGGGTATCCACATCCAAGGTGAAAGTAACATACAACAAGAAAAAGAAAACCGTAACACTCACACCGGATAAAAAATGGTTAAACAGCAGCAAGCGCAGCTATCCCATGACGGTCCGTACCGCATACATTACGGACGAACACGAGCGTGACGTGCGGATTGGCGCTGCCTATGCCGGAGCTCCCAAATCCAACTACACCTATGATGAATCCCTGCTGGTACAGGCGAATAAGTGCATTGCCTTCACCCGGATGAGCACCCTGGCAGAGCTGAATAACCCGAACGTCAAAGTACGTGACGCCCGTCTCACGGTCTACAATGAAAAGACATTAAAGCTGGGAGCAGGAAAAACCTTTGACATCGGCGTACATAAAGTAACCACCGGATGGACCGGGAAAAAGGTGACAAACAACAAGCGGCCATCCTACGACAAAACAAAAGCAGCCACCATGTCCCTGCAGAAAAAGGGAAAATACAGTTGTGACGTGACAGAGTTAGTCAAGTCCTGGTATCAGGGCGTGCCAAACTACGGAGTAGCACTTGTGGCAGAAAACACCAATGGCACCCATCAGGCAAGACTGCAGAAAAATCCAACCTTCTCCGTTCACTATGAAATCGTGGGATTTGACGGAGCCGTGGAACTGAAAGAAAACCGGCCCATTACAAGAACCGTCCTGAAAGCAGGACAGGAAAACTATTATTACTTTGATGCAAAACCGGGGATTGCCTATGACATCTATACGGATTCCTCCACGGACACTCAGGCAAGTATGTATGATACGGGAAAAGAGAGAGTCGGTTATGATGACAACTCCGGTCTGAACCGAAACTTTCTGTTTACCGGAACCTACAACGGAAGAAGATACCTGAAAGTCAGTATAAAAGACAAAGGAACCGGCAACTACACACTTCATTTGAAAAAGCGGTTTGCCATTCCGGAGCCAACGGGAATCCGGGGACAGGACAAATATACCATCACATGGAATGCCGTGGAGCATGCCAAAGAATACGTAGTCAGCATCTATGACGGAGGAAAGAAGGTCAGTGAGGCTGTTGTAACCGGAACCTCTTATGATTATGTATATACCAATGAAACCGCCGGAAAAATTCTGGGATTCACGGTCACTGCCAGAGAGAGTGCATCGCTGACCGGAGAAACATCCCGCATGATTTATAGCACCAACAGCCGGTCCGAGTGGGTCTATACTGCTCCGATGAGCGAGAGTAGAAAAAATGCCTCGGTCGCTTCCTCTGACGGCAAAATCTATGTGCTGGGCGGAGAAAATGCAACCGGTTCCCTGAAGACCTTTGCCGCCTATGATACGGAGAAGAAGACCTGGGAAAGTCTGCCGGATTATCCGGGGACCAATACTGGAATTTGTAAGGCTGCCATGTTTGCCTGCAACCATGAAATCTATGTGCTGGGCGGACAGACAGACACCGGGGCTATGGCAAAACTGTTATCCACTGTTTATGTCTATAACACGGAAACGAAGCAGTGGAAAAAAAGAGCAGACATGGCACAGGGCAGAACCAATCCGGCAACGGCAGTCAGCAAAGATAGTGTTTATGTCTTCTCCAAGGCAGGGGAAACCGACAAAGCAGACATTTATGACATCAAAACCGATACATGGGAAACCACCGTTCTACCGGATACCAGTACCATCATTGATGCGGCCGCAGTGGATAACCGTGTGTTTGTATTACAAGAAGAGGGAGAAAAAATGGCATGGGCCGAGTATCTTCCGGAGGATAACGTCTTTGAGGAGGCAGGAGAAGCCTGTCCATTTGCAACCGCAGACCGCTATCAGGCGACGGCAGTCATCAGCGGGAAAATTTATCTGGTGAAAGAAGCAGACACGAAGGAAGTTCTTGTGTACGATGCTTATGCGGACGAGTGGAGTTCCTTGTCTGCCATGAACCTGACGAAAAAAGAATCCGCACTGGCCGCCTCCGGCAATGAGCTTTACAGCATTGGCGGTGAGATGACAGGATTCGGTGTCTTGGATGTGGTGGAGCAGTATTCCGTAAAGGTACAGACCGTTCGCAGGGAAATGATGGTCAACAAGGGAGAGGCCTATGAACTACAGGTGGCAGCAGGCAATCTGGAGAAGGGTCAGACCCAGACCGTCACCGTCTCGGCAGACCCGGAAGAACTGGAAATACAAAATGCTTCTTCCTTCGAGGAAGAGGATGTGCTGAAGGAGGGGGCAGATGGTGTCACCCTTCTGAAGTACCAGCCGAAAAAAGGCGTTATGGTACTGCAACTGACCGGGAGCCTGGAGAGAGGAAAATCCTACGAAACTTACCACTCCATCCCGGTGGAGGGAAAAATCGACGGCAAAACAGCTGTGGAGATTACACTGACAAAAAAGTAGGAGGATTGCTTTGGGAAGAATTTTAGCAAAGAAAAAAATGGTGGCGGGCATTGTGCTTTTGCTGCTTTTGGCTGTGGCGGGAATCGTGGGATTTCAGATGTGGAACAGCGGGAGCAGAGAGGACAAACAGGAGGCATACCGTTCACTCAGTGATGTCGACAAAGAAGCTGCTGACTTATACGCAGAATGGTACGAATGTTCGCCGGAGGATGTGGCGGTAATACAGAGTAAGACAAAGGACTGGGACAAGACAGCAGAGAAACTGGAACAGGACTTCTTTACCATACCGGAAAACACCAAATACCAGATGGCAAAGGAGGGATACCGTCTGGAGGATTTGGAAAAAGCGGAAAAGCTGTCTGTGCAGACCGGCAGGAAAGCCATGGACCTGGCAAAAGCCAAGGGAAAAGCATCCGAGGATAAAAAGTGGTCCGAGGTCGTAAAAGACAGTGAGATTCTCACCACGGAAGAACAGCTTGGATTGACCAAAGAGCAGAGTAAACAGCTGAAAGACAGAAAGCTGTCGAGGGAAGAACGCATTGATGTGGCAATCCTTTTGTTAAACCGGACATTCACCTTTGATGAAGTGACAGAAGAACTGGATGCCGGCAAGACAGTGGAAGAATTAGGGAAACAGGATATCAATTAGGGATTTGTGCAAGAGAGAGGACGTGTGAAAAATGAGAAAGATGAAACCGATGTTACTGGGAAGTCTGGCAGCAGTCATGCTGTGTACCGGTATAATGGCTGCCGGAAGCAGCACCTGCCTGGCAGCAGGAGAAAACATCACCAGTGGTGAGGTCTACGACACGGCAACGGAAGCCGTTTATGGAGACTGCTTCC
>JALENH010000312.1 GCA_022767895.1 Eubacterium sp. | reverse complement strand
ACCGTCTTCATACAAAATTTTTCCGTCTACCATTGTCATTTTTACATTTTCCTTACTGCCACTGTAAACAAGATTTTTCACAAGATTGTTTTCCGGTTGCATATTCGGCCGGTGCAAATCAAGTAGAACAAGATCGGCAAGCTGTCCTTCTGCCACCGTCTCACAGTCTGAAAGCCCCATAGCACGGGAACCACCCACTGTAGCCATCCGAAGCACCTCACCGGCATCCATGGCAGAAGCATCTCTCCTTTTCAGTTTCTGCAGCACAGCCGCCAAATACATTTCACGGAACATATCCAAAGCATTATTGCTGGCGGGGCCATCCGTCCCGATAGCCAGATTCACGCCGTGTTCCTGCAATCCAATAAGATCTGCTATTCCGCTGGCAAGTTTCGCATTGGAACATGGATTGGTGACAATGGACACATTCTTCTCTGCACAGATCTCCATATCCTTTTCACTCATCCACACGCCATGAAAGCCTCCCCCGCCATAATCAAACATCCCGATAGAGTCGAGAAACTGAACCGGCGACAAACCATACCGTTCTTTACATTCCCTCACTTCTTTTTCAGTTTCGGATAAATGCAAATAAACCGGCTCTTTATATTCATGGGCAAGATCTGCCATCCCTTCAAGGAGTTTTCTTCCTGTCGTATACTCCGCATGAACCCCTAGCCGGAATGAAACCAATGGATTCATCTCATTCAACTTTTCATACTCTTCTCTGGTACGCTCCAGGGAACCGGTAAAATCATTCATCTCACCACAGAACACCGTGCGGAATCCCATATCCACAGAAGCCCGTGCATGGGCAAAATTATCCACATACATATCAAAATTGGATGTTATTCCACTGGAGAGGTATTCCAGTATTCCCACTCGGGCAAATGCCTCAATATCACCTTCCTGAAGTTTTGCCTCCATCGGAAAAATTCTGTGATACAGCCACTCCTGCAACGGCAGGTCATCTGCAAAAGACCGCAGGAATGTCATGGCTGAATGTGTATGGGCATTTTTAAACCCCGGCATCAAAAGATTCCTTTCACAGTCAATCTCACGATCAAACTTCTTCTCCTGTTCTCTCTCCGGACCCACATAGACAATACGGTTTCCTTCCACATGAACCTCACCTTCAAACACCGGTTCACCTTCTGTCATCGTAAGAATTCTCGCATGATAAAAACGTATTCTCAATTTTTCAACACATCCTCTCAATGGAACTGCGCACCAGCTGTTTAAAAAGGGGAGCCACGCGCTCTGCCACTTCTTTCACCTCTTCATGGGAAAGGGGCTCCTTGGCTGTCCCACCTGCCATATTGGAAATACAGGAAATACCACAAATCCGCATCCCCATATGTCTTGCCACAATGGCTTCCACCGCCGTACTCATCCCTACGGCATCGGCTCCCAGCATGCCAAACATGCGGACTTCTGCCGGGGACTCGTAGCAGGGTCCCGTCGTCTGTAGATAAATTCCTTCCTTCAAGTCGACATCGCATTTCTTTGCTTCCTCCCGCAAGAGATCCCGCAGTTGCAAATCATAAATCGTGTCCATGGAAGGAAAACGCTCTCCCCAGTCATCCACGTTGGGACCAATCAATGGCGACGGCACAAAGGAACTTATCTGATCCGTGAGTAACATCAAATCACCCGGTTTTAGTTTCTCACTGATTCCGCCTGCGGCATTGGTGAGAAAAAGAATTTCAGCTCCCAGAAGACGCATCACCCGGGTCGGCAATACCACATCACTCATGGCATATCCCTCATAATAATGAACCCGCCCCTGCATAATCACAACGGGCGTTTTCCCGATATAGCCAAAGACAAATCTTCCCTTATGCCCTGCCACTGTGGACACTGGAAAACCTTCCAGTTCCTCGTAACCAATTGAGACTTCAACCTGAATCTCATCGGCAAGGGCTCCCAGGCCACTTCCGAGAATTAACGCCACTTTCGGCACAAAATCCGTCTTCTCCCTGATTTGTTGCACACAGTTTTCCACTTTTTTTCGCATAATAACCTCCATTTTTATACAAATTCTGCAAATACCCGGTTACTGACATCAATCCCTCTTTTCGTCAAGAAAATACGGTCTCCCTGACATTCCAGAAGCCCTTGCCTTTCACACCGGGTAATTTCTTCTCCATAACAATCTTCCAGAGTCTCGCCAAAGTTTGTTTCAAACTCCTTTACAGAAATTCCCTGCATCATCCGAAGACCAAGATACATAAATTCTGCTTTTTCATCTGTCAATGAAAGCTCTTCTCTTTCTTCTACTACATCTCCACCGGTCTGTAACACACTCAAATAGGCTTCCAGATTGCGGAGATTGGAAAAACGGCAGTCTCCCATCTGGGAAGCAGCCCCTAAGCCCAGGCCCAGGTATTCAGACCGGCGCCAGTATTTGATATTGTGACGGCACTCCCGTCCCGGTCTGGCATAGTTGGAAATCTCATACCGCATATAACCGGCAGCAGCCAATATCTCCTCCGTGCACTCATACATGCGACGGTCTGTATTCTCATCCACCGGTGGTGAATCTGCATACCGTTCATAAAAAGGAGTGCCCTCCTCAATGATAAGGCTGTAGGAGGAAATGTGTTCCGGTGCCAGTTCTGTTATCCGGTGCAATGTTGTCTCGTAACTTTTCAGCGTTTGTTCCGGAACTGCTGACATGATGTCTACGTTCATATTATCAAATCCCATCCGGCGGGCCAGCTCATAACTGCCAAGAAATTGCTCATAGTTGTGGATCCGTCCCAACTGACGGAGTTCCTCATCCATCGTCGACTGCATGCCAAAGCTGAGTCGGTTCACCCCGGCCTGCCGATATAAAGACAACTTTTCCTCATCCACCGTTCCCGGATTACACTCCACTGTAAATTCCGGTTTTTTACTCCAGGAAAAACAATCCGAAATCCCCTGAAACAAAATATCCATATCCGACACAGAAAGAACCGATGGTGTCCCTCCTCCGATAAAAATGGTATCCAACTCATAATCGGATGTTTTCTCCCGCCAGATTTTCATTTCCTTTACCAGCGCGTCGACGTACTGCCGTTTCGTTTTCTCATCCGCAGAGAAGGAAAGAAAATCGCAGTAATTACATTTCTGCACACAAAAGGAAATGTGCACATAAAGCCCCAAAGGGGCTTTATGTTCATACTTCCACACAGACTTCAATTTATTCTTCCTCATCTAACTTTAATACACTCATAAATGCTTTCTGTGGTATCTCTACATTGCCAATCTGACGCATACGCTTCTTTCCTTCCTTCTGCTTTTCCAGAAGCTTCCGTTTCCGGGAAATATCACCACCATAGCATTTGGCAAGCACGTCCTTGCGGACGGCCTTCACGGTCTCACGTGCGATTACTTTATTCCCAATGGCCGCCTGAATCGGAATTTCAAACAAATGTCTCGGAATTTCTTTTTTCAGTTTCTGGCACATCTTCCGTCCACGCTCATAGGCTGAACTCTCGTGAACGATAAAGGACAAAGCATCGACTTCTTCTTTATTGATAAGAATATTCAGTTTCACAAGACTTGCCGGTTCATATCCCTTCATTTCATAATCAAAGGAAGCATATCCACGGGATCTGGATTTCAAGGAATCAAAGAAATCATAAATAATCTCGTTCAGCGGCAGCGTATACTTCAACAATGCCCTGGTCTCTTCCATATATTCCATTCCCTGATAGACGCCCCGACGTTCCTGACAAAGTTTCATAATGGCACCGACAAATTCTGTTGTCACCATAATCTCAGCATCCACCACCGGTTCCTCCATATGCTCAATCTCGGATGGATCCGGAAGATTGGACGGATTCGTCACCTCTACCATCTCACCATTGGTTTTGTATACATGATAGACAACACCTGGGGCTGTCGTCACAAGATCCAGATTATACTCACGCTCCAGCCGTTCCTGTATCACTTCAAGATGAAGTAAACCAAGAAATCCACACCGAAAGCCAAAACCAAGGGCAATGGATGTCTCCGCCTCAAACTGCAGGGAAGCATCATTTAACTGTAATTTTTCCAATGCATCACGCAAATCCTGATATTTCGCCCCGTCCGCCGGATAGAGACCACAGTAAACCATAGGCATAACTTTCTTGTAGCCCGGCAACGCTTCATCGCAAGGGCGACTGGCATCCGTCACCGTATCGCCAACCCGGGTCCCCTCCACGTTCTTCAAGCTTGCCGTAATGTATCCCACCATGCCGGCTGATAACTCATCGCAGGGCATAAATTGTCCGGCTCCAAAGGTACCTACCTCCACCACTTCCTCTTCCATTCCGGTGGCCATCATGTGAATTCTTGTCCCTTTCTTCACCGTCCCGTCAAATAAACGACAGAAAATGATAACCCCTTTATAGGGATCGTAAACCGAATCAAAAATCAATGCCTTCAGCGGAGCATTCTCGTCTCCCTGGGGAGCCGGTATTTTGGTCACAATCTGTTCTAACACTTCTTCTATGTTAGTACCCAGTTTCGCAGAGATTAGAGGTGCATCCTGGGCTTCAATGCCAATCACATCCTCGATTTCATTTTTCACCCGCTCCGGGTCTGCACTGGGCAAATCAATTTTATTAATGACCGGCATAATTTCAAGATCATGGTCAATGGCAAGGTAGCAGTTGGCCAGTGTCTGTGCCTCAATCCCCTGTGCCGCATCCACGATGAGGATAGCTCCCTCGCAGGCTGCCAGACTTCTGGATACTTCATAATTGAAATCCACATGCCCCGGCGTATCAATGAGGTTGAAAAGATACTCTTCCCCATTCTTTGCCTTATAGGCAAGACGTACCGCCTGAGACTTAATGGTGATACCGCGCTCTCTTTCCAGTTCCATATTATCAAGCACCTGTGCCTGCATCTCCCTGCTTGTAAGAAGTCCGGTTTTCTCTATAATCCGGTCCGCAAGGGTGGATTTCCCATGATCGATGTGGGCCACGATGCAAAAATTTCTGATATGATCTTTACCAATTACTGACATATTTGTAAATATTTCCTTTCTCATGCACAAAATCTACTCCTATATTAGCATAAAACCTTTGTTTTTGCCACAAAAAAAATCAGTCCTGCCTTGTCTTTTCCACATTTATGGTGTAGAATACAAGTAATTTACGTTAGGAGGATTCGCATATGAGAAAAACATGCTCTCTGCTGCTCGTACTGGGATTGCTTGCCGGACTGGCATACACAGGAGTTCCAACGGAGGCAGCCACCATAAAGCTGAATAAACAAAAGCTTACTTTATACGCCGGAGGTTCTGCTACGTTAAAGGTAAAGGGAACTTCCAGTAAGGTCAAATGGAGTTCCAGTAAAAAGTCTGTTGCCACGGTATCCAGTAAAGGTAAAGTAACAGCCGTGAAAGCAGGTAAAGCTAAAATCACTGCAAAAGTTGACACAAAGAAACTCCGTTGCACCGTTACGGTAAAGAAGCGACCTCTGGGCAAAGGGACAAAGGCAAGCCCGAAATCAGCATATGACTCCAATACTTTTACCTTTTACGAAGAAGGTAAAAAAGTTGGAAAGATTACCATGAAGCTGGAATACTTTGCATCCGGCACTACTGCCGCAAAACTGGCAAAGAAAATTTCCACCAATCTCGTTCCGGAGGCAAATCAGGAATACATTTACTTTAGGTTCAAGATTACCTATCACTCCGGCACACAGACCATTAAAGCAAAAGATGTTTTCAATTAT
>JALENH010000309.1 GCA_022767895.1 Eubacterium sp. | reverse complement strand
AAATTCTGCATCTGCGCCATCTCTTGAGGCAAAAAGGCCCGAAGTAGCCTCTGTAAAATCCGGATTATAACGTATGTAATACGTCAAAGCCCCCTGCGTATTCTTTGCACTCTCCAAGGCAACATCTTTGAGTTTATCCGTACACTCCTCCACATAAGCCGCATCCTGCTGGAACCGGTCAATATCATCAATGGTACGGATTGTCATGTTGGCAAGTGTATTTACAGAAGTCTCAATCTGTTCCAGTGTATTATCCAGCTTCAGACCATTTTCCTTTGCCGCATCCATCAATTTCTGCTGTGCATCATCATTAGCAACAGTCAGTGAATTGTACATACAGACTGCCCCACAAATCAAGGTAGATATCAACACGGAACCTACCACAATGAGCAGTACCTTAGCTTTTAAAGATTTCATATGGTTCCCCCTTTTTCAACAAGAATATACTTGTTTTTATTATAAGCATCGTTAGAAATTATTTCAAGTTTTTTCAAGGAAAAAGGGGACAACCTACTATTTCTTTTTCTCATGCTCTCCGGTAATGGAGAAAATCACCCATTCTGCAATATTGCAGGCATGATCCCCAATCCGTTCAAAGTACTTTGCAATCATCAGTAAATCGGTGGCACAAGCACCCTCTTCCGGATTGGAACGAATCAAATCGATAACGTCACCCCGGGCTTTAATAAAAAGATCATCTACAATATCATCATGTTCAATAACATCTCTGGCCTTTGCTTCATCCTTTTCCACATAGGCTTCCACGCTCTGGACTACCATGCAGGTTGTCTCTGCTGCCATTTTTTTAATATGCTCCAGATCTTTTTTGTACCCGGTTTCAATCAGATGAATCGTCACCTCGGAAATATCTGCTGCCTGGTCGCCAATACGCTCCATATCCGTAATCATTTTCAAGGCAGCGGAAATCAGGCGGAGATCTCTCGCCACCGGTTGCTGTTGAAGAAGCAGCTTAAGGCACAGATTTTCAATTTGCCTTTCTTCTTCATTGATTTCATCATCATAATCAATCACTTGTTCTGCCAGTTCCTTATCCCTGTGATTGAGAGCACTGATAGCCATACCAATGGCCTGGCCAATCATGTGTCCCATCTGAATCAGGTCCTGGTTCAACTCAGCAAGCTGTCTGTCAAATCGATTTCTCATCAGCCAAACCTCCCTGTTATATAATCCTCTGTTCTCTTGTCAGTCGGCATCGAGAACAATTTTTCCGTGCGGTCCATCTCCACCACTTCTCCCAGCAGGAAAAATACGGTCCGGTCGGAAACACGGGTTGCCTGCTGCATATTGTGTGTGACCATCACAATGGTATATTTATCTTTCAGTTCCAGCACCAGATCCTCAATTCGCGATGTGGAAATAGGGTCCAGGGCACTGGTCGGCTCATCCATCAGAATTACCTCCGGCTCCACCGCCAGTGCTCTGGCAATGCAGAGACGCTGTTGCTGGCCGCCGGATAAACCGAGCGCACTCTTTTTCAGACGGTCTTTCAATTCATCCCAGATGGCCGCCTGCTTCAGTGACCGCTCTACAATCTCATCCAGTTTCGCCTTGGCATGTATCCCATGAGTTCGAGGTCCATAAGCAATATTATCATACACGCTCATGGGAAATGGGTTAGGATTCTGGAATACCATCCCGACCCGCTTGCGCAGAAGATTTACATCAATATCTCCGTAAATATCTTCTCCATCCAGTTCCAGTGTGCCGGTAATGCGACACCCCTCCACCAGATCATTCATGCGATTTAAGGACTTCAGAAAAGTGGATTTTCCACATCCGGAAGGTCCGATAAAGGCTGTAATTTCATTGGCAGGAATTTCCATGCTCACATCTTTCAGTGCATGAAAATCGCCATAATGCAGATTCATATTTTGTATGCGAAATTTACTATTCATATCCATTCTCCATTCTTTATGCGCAACTGGCAGCTTCTATCTGCCATGCTTATCCTTGCCGATTCTTTTTGCCATCGAGCTGGACAACATATTAATCAAAATCACAAGTACGAGAAGCACCACTGCTGTCGCATAAGACTCATCCGTGTGCAACCCCTCTTTTGACAGATTATACATATGGACGGACAACGTCCGTGCAGAATCAAACAAGCTGCCGGGTACCTTCGCTATCGTTCCGGCTGTATAGATAAGAGCTGCTGTCTCACCAACTATTCGTCCGGTTGCTAAAATCACACCGGATAAAATTCCCGGTACCGCACTGGGCAGCACGACATGAAACACGGTGCGAAGTTTTCCGGCGCCCAGTCCAAAGCTGCCTTCCCGGAAGGAATCCGGCACAGCCAAAAGAGCCTCTTCCGTTGTACGCATAATAACCGGCAACACCATGATGGCCAGAGTCAGCGCACCAGACAACAAAGAATACCCCCATTTACAATATCCCACAAAGAACAGCATTCCAAACAAACCATATACAATCGAGGGAATTCCTGTCAGCGTTTCTGCCGTCACACGGACAACACGAACCAGCTTATTTCCCTTTCTGGCGTACTCCACCAGATAGATGGCAGCAAAGATACCAAGAGGAACTGCCACAATAAGAGTCGCTGCCGTCATCAGCAGTGTGTTAATAAGTGCCGGCATCATGGAAACATTTTCCGATGTATATGTCCACGCAAACAGTTCCGGTTTCAAATGCGGAATCCCATGAACCAGAATATATACAATGAGATATCCCAGAACAAAGACCGTAACCACTGCTGCTATCATCGTCACCAAAAATAAAATGAGTGAAGTGGGATGCTTAATCAGCGTCTGACATTTCTGTTTCATTTTCACCTGGTTAATCTTCATCTAATCCACCTTCTTTCTTTTCAGAATCGAGAAAAGGAGGTTGATAATCAGGATAAATACAAATAACACGACTCCTGTTGCAATCAACGCTTCACGGTGAAGATCCGCTGCATATCCCATTTCAATTACAATGTTCGCTGTCAGGGTACGAACTCCCTTCAGCAATCCAGCCGGCATTCTCGCCTGATTTCCGGCAATCATAATCACTGCCATTGTCTCCCCGATAGCACGTCCTACGCCGAGAATAACTCCTGCCAGAATACCGGATTTTGCTGCCGGTACCACCGTACGAAATACACTTCTTTCATGGGTTGCTCCTAACGCCAGGGCACCTTCATAGTATTTATCCGGCACTGCCTGAATCGCAGCTTCGGAAGTCTCAATAATGGTAGGCAAAATCATAATTCCCAGGAGGAGGGATGCTGTCAGTATACTGTTACCATTTCCTCCAAATACTTCCCGCACCATTGGCACCATAACCACAAGGCCGAAGAATCCATAAACCACAGAAGGAATTCCCGCCAGAAGGTCGACCCCCGTTTTCAGAGGACGGTATAATTTCTGCGGGCAATATTTCGCCATAAATACCGCCATCAGAATGCCGATGGGAACCCCTACAATAAGGGCTCCCGCTGTCACATAGATGCTTCCCAAAATCATCGGCAAAATTCCGAATTTATTATTTCCCGGTTTCCACGCCGTTCCTGTCAGGAAATCAAACAAGCCGATTTCCTTTATGGCAGGAATTCCGTTCGCGAAGAGGAAAATGCAAATCAGCGCCACGGCAAGTATGGATACGCAGGCAGCAGCCAGAAATACCATTTTCATTGCCTTTTCTTTCATGGCGGCCTCCTTTATTTTACTGCGCTCCAGTCAGTAATGGTTCCGCGGAACACATCATTGACCTGCTCTTTTGTCATATTCTCAATTTTGTTTTCTTTGTTCACGATTACGACAATACCGTCCTTGGCAATGACCGTCGGTGTAAGACCGGCACCGGTTTCACTGTCCTTCAGTTCACGGGATGCCATACCAATATCGCAAGTACCCTCTGCTGCCGCATTCATTCCGGTTGTGGAATCACTTTCCTGAATCTCAATGTCCGCACCGGCATTTACTTTCTTGTAGCTCTCTGCCAGTTTCTCCATAACCGGAGTTACCGAAGAAGAACCGGCAACAACAATTTTACCTTTTGCGCCATTGCTGCTGAAAGCACCGGCATCGGATGCCTTGATATAACCATTGGCTTCGATTACTTTCTGCCCGTCTTCACTAAGGATGTAATTAATGAAATCCTGTGCAATATCGCTTGGTGTCTCTTTCGTTGCGATGTTAAATGGACGGGATATTGCATAGCTTCCATTGTTAATATTGTCTACTGTAGGTTCTGCTCCATCAATTTTGATTCCCTTTACGCTGTCATTGAGAGAACCTAATGAGCAGTAGCCGATGGCATTCTTGTCACCCGACACCGTTGTCATAACAATCTCTGTGCTGTTGGCGATGGTAGCTTCTTCTGTGGTCTTATCCACTTTTTCACCATTTTCTTCATCTTCTACGCCAAACAATTCTACAAACGCACCACGTGTACCGGAACCATCTTCACGGGAAACAACAGAAATCTCTGCCGCTTCTGTCTGGGCTCCTCCATCACTTTGCGTTTCTCCTGTTGCTCCGCCACATCCGGTCAACATCCCCGCTGTCATTACTCCACATAAAAGTATTGCTGCTAATTTTCCTGTTTTTTTCATTTCGTTGTTCTCCTTTCAACTTTACATTTTTCTTTCTTACAAAAATCAGTTTAAAGGAGCTATGTAAAATTTGTAATCAAAGTAAAGTAAAAGATATGTAAAAAACGCTTCTTCTGTACTAAAAACGCTATTGTATAACTGCTCATAATCTGATAAACTTTATTTATCAATAATATGGAAAGGAGACGCATCAGAGGAAACACCTCTGATACAAAAAAGGAAAATGAAAAGAAGGATACGAAAAGCATGCGCAGTCTTAGTTTCGATGGCTCTTGCAATCTCCGCTTTCTCTGTTACACCTGAGGTAAAAGCGGCATCAAAGCCCAAACAAATTAAACTGAACGCAAAAAAGAAAACACTGACTGTAGGACAAAAGTTCACCTTGAAGGTGAAGAAAGTGAAACCATCTAAGGCCTCTAAAAAGGTTACTTGGAAGTCCAGCAGAAAATCTGTTGCAACAGTAAGTAAAAAAGGAATTGTAAAGGCAAAAAAGGTCGGTTCAACCACAATTACTGCCACATCAAAAGGCAACAAAAAAGTCAAAGCCACTTGCCGGATTACGGTAAAGAAGGCTACCAAAAAAAACACACCGACTTCCACTCCGACGGCAACTCCGGCAGCTACACCGGCAGTTACACCGTCCGCCAGTCCGGCGGCAACTCCGTCAGCAACTCCGGAACCAACACCAACGTCAGCTCCTCAATACCTAAAAGAAGAAGCTGATTTCAACGTAGGAACCGTTGTGAATTACGAGAAGACACAGAATGAACAGTTTACCGCACTGGCAAAGGAACAGTTTGATATCGTTTCTTTTGAAAATGAAATGAAAGGGTATTCCCTGATGGATACCGAGGCCTCCCAGAAGGGCGACGGAAATCCGGTCTGCGACTTCACACAGGCTGACGAAATGGTTCAGTGGGCAATAGACAATGGTTTACGCGTCCGTGGACATGTCCTTATTTGGGAAGCAAGTATGGAGGAATCTTTCTTCCACGTCGGATACGATCCGGAAGCCGAGTTGGTTGACAAAGACACGTTGCTTAAACGTATGCAAAGTTATGAAACACAGGTCATCACACATTTTGAAGAAAAGTTCCCAGATACCGTTATTGCCTGGGATGTCCTCAATGAGGCAATTGATGCAGGCGGTGAGGCAGATGCCACAACCGGACTTCATCTGTACACAACCGGTAACTTCTACAAAATACTTGGTGGCGAATACATTAAATATGCTTTCCAGTATGCAAAAGAAGCAGTAGCTAAGACAGGTAAAAACATTCAGCTGTTTTACAATGACTTTAACTGTTTCCAAAGTCCCAAAACAGGGTACATAGAAGAACTGATTGATTACCTGAATGCCGATCCTAACAACAAATTACTGGATTGCATGGGAATGGAAGGTTATGTTCTCACCTATTGGCCGGATGCTTCCGCAGTCGGAACTGCTATGTCCAAATTTGCCAAAAAGGGTGTTAAGGTAGGTATCAATGAGTTGACAGTCCGCCTCAATCCAGACCAGTCTGCGAACAAAAAAGAAGTTACCGATGCGGATATTACTGCTCATGCCAAAAAGTATAAAAGCATTTTCACGCAATATTGTAAATTTAATCAAAAATATCCGGACACTTTGACAAACGTAAGCATCTGGGGATTACTTGACCGCCCGGATCTTCTGGAGAACAAAGAACATTACGATTATAGCATTTACGGTACACATTCCGGTTTGTTCACAGCGGACTTCCAGCCAAAAGAAGCTTTCACAAATGTTTTGAACGTACTGAGATCCTATCGGAAGTGGGATTAAAAAACAAATAGAATACGTAAAAGACGGCAGTGCCACCTCTTAGAGGAATGGTATCTGCCGTCTTTATCATTTTATACCAAATAATCCCGTTTGAGTATTATTGTAAAAATGGCACCATATAAACCGGAATACAAAAAACATCCTTATCCTTGCACACATCCTTTGTATATATCAGGTACCTGCTAAGGATTCTACCTGAGAATTTCTCTGTAAATACATCAAGCGACTTATGTGTCTTATAACCAGAGGATTTTACCTCCAACGGAACGATTTTATTCTTTCTTGCCAGTATAAAATCTATTTCATAATTATGCTTTGAATTTTCATTCATAATTGTATGATAATACAGTTCATTTCCATTGGCTGCCAGGCATTGTGCTACAACATTTTCGTACAAATATCCAAGATTTACACTCAACTTGTCACTAAGAAGCTTCTCGTATATTTCATTTTCTGTAAAGTCCTTATCCTTAAACATAAGTGTTACAAACAAGCCTGTATCACTTAAAAACAACTTAAACCTTGTTAAATCTCTGCTATTGGCCATACCCGCGTTTGGATCGTTTGTATTATACGATACCAGTACCGTCTTGGAATCTTTTAATTCTGCAATAAGCTCCAAAATCTTATCTGCCCTTTCTCCATGAAGTACACTACTTGCCTGATATCTGGACGAATTCTTATTAAGCTGTGCCGGAATCGCATCGAACAGCATCGCCAATCGCCCAGAAGAATCTATTTTAGAAAAATCAGCCTCATACAGATTCAAAATATCTCGCTTTATCTCATCAACTTTTCTGAAATTATTTGTCTCAATATATGTGGCTACTGACTGGGGCATTCCTCCCACAAGCATATACAAGCGGAACTGTCTTAACTGCTTACGATTAAGCACATCCCCCAAGCCCTGATTCCTATCATAGCACTTTTTTAGTAGTGAAAATGTTGTCTCATCTCCAACAGCCCAAAGGAATTCTTCATAATCCATGGGGTACATACTGATTCTTCTCTCCTCACTGGGAATCAATATATCTTTAACATTCTTTCTTATAGAAATCAGTGAACCGGTTTCTATATAATCGTATCTGTGATCCTCAACCAATGCTTTAATAGCCTGGCGGGCCATGGGACAGAGTTGCACCTCATCAAATATTATTACAGATTTACGCTCATGCAAGTCCACCTTATATTGCAGCTGCAACTGTAAAAACAAATAATTTAAATCGGATACATCTTCAAAGAGCGTTCTGACATCCTTCGAAGCAATCGCAAAATCTATCAATATATAGCTGTCATATTCATTTTTGGCAAACTCTCGAACCACTGTTGACTTACCGATACGCCTGGCACCTTCAATAAGAAGTGCTGTCCTTCCATCTGATTCCTGTTTCCACTCAAGCATTTTATTGTATATTTTGCGTTTAAACATCATTAAATCCTCTTTCCGCATTTTCTTTTATGGATATTTTGTCAGTTTCCGCATTTTTTATACATTAATATTATCATGTTTCCGCATTTTTTTCAACCCCACTCATAACACCGGAATTCCATCCCTTCTCCATACTCCTTCTCCACCAGCCGGTACTCCCTTCCCAATTCCGGGAAATATGTGTCTCCCGGGACCTCCCGGTCAAGCACCGTCAGATAAATCCGCTCAGCAAGAGCCAGTCCCTCCTGATAAATGGAAGCACCGCCACAGAGGAAAATGGTTTTATCCGGATGTTTCTCTTTTGCTTCACGAATTGCTTCTGTAAGGGAAGGGACCGTAACTACATTTTCTTCCTTTATGTGCAGGCGCGAGGAAACCAGATAAGTCATTCGTCCCGGCAGGGGATGGCCAATCTCCTCCCACGTTCGCCGTCCCATCACCACAACATGTCCCATCGTCCGTCTGCGAAACCTCTCCATATCCTCCGGCAGATGCCAGGGAATTTTCCCGTCTCTGCCAATCACCCGGTTCGCCGCCATGGCGGCAATCATTGCAATCATACTACCTCCTACATCATTTTTTCAAAAACGTGGTAAGCAATCGCATATGCCAACAGAAAAATGAAAACCATCACCAACAGAATCGTGGTCAAAATCGGATAAAAAATGCCACCGATAAACGCAATGAGATACATCGCCGCCATCAAAACAATTGCCGCCATGCGGAAAGCCGCTTTGCTAATGGTCCTAAGTCGCTCATCACTCATTTCCAGCCTTGCTTTTTTGATTTTCTCTTCATCCCGAATAAGCCGACGGTGTTTGATTCCCATGACAATCGCTGCCCCAATCAATCCGGTTCCTGCTCCGGTATAAAAACCGCACATATATTCAGGGATTGGCAGCCCAAGCCACTCTCCACACAGGCCAAGAGCCAGCAGCAACGCACCTGCTATTGGCAGCAAAATCAGCAACCGATCTCTCTTCTTTATATATTGCACAAACTCCTCATTAGTCTGGGGAACCTTTCCCGAAAAAATTTGTTTCATCGTCCATACTGTCATATGTTCTCTTCCTCCTCGTCAAAAATAAATAATTCCTCAATCGTTACTCCAAAAAACTGTGCGAGCTTATGTGCCAGAATGAGAGAGGCGTTGTATTTCCCATTTTCCAGAGAAATGATGGTCTGTCTCGTCACATTGACAGCATCCGCCAGTTCGCTCTGGGTCACTTTGTGCTCTTTTCTCAGTTGGTGGATTCTCGTTTGCAAGTTATCACATCCTTTTTGTGTACACATATATTACAGAAAGAAGTATAGCACGCTTTACATTTTGTGTCAAGCACACTTTACACTTTAAAAATATACCTTGACAGGCGAGGTATATTATGATTAAATATACCTACACAAAGCAAAGGAGTGTGATGTTATGTCCATTGCATCAGATCTGATTCGTGGTCATACGGATACGATTATTCTGTCCCAGCTTATGGCCGGTGACAGCTATGGCTACCAGATTAACAAAAACATTCAGGAAAAGACCAATCAGGAATATGAACTAAAAGAAGCAACGCTGTACTCCGCGTTCCGAAGGCTGGAGCAGGCAGGCTATATCTGTTCCTATTGGGGCAACGAAACCACCGGTGCCAGAAGACGGTACTACACCATTACGAAAGAGGGTAGGGAAGCCTGCGAAGAGCGCCGGCAGGAATGGGAACGTTCCAAGGTTCTTATCGACCAGCTCATTTATGAAAAAAAGAAAGGGGAATAAGAAATGGAAGATAAATTACGCGCACATATGGATCACCTTTTCCGGGAGGTGCCTCCTACGAAAAAATCCGTGGAATTGAAAGAGGAAATTCTGCAGAACCTCGTGGACAAATACCACGATCTCATCAATGAGGGAAAAAATGAAGAGGCCGCTTACAACATTGCCGTTGCCAGCATCGGTGATATTAGTGAACTGCTGGACTCGCTAAAAGAGAACCCGACAGCAGACAGCGTTCCGGTATCCGAAGAATACCGCCAGTGGAAGAAACGCTCTTCCATCCTGATTCCGGTTGCCGTACTTCTCTACATCTGCTGTGTTATCCCACCTATCATTGCGGATGCCATGAAATGGAACGATGCAGTGGGACCATGCCTTATGTTCGTCATCATTGGTATTGCCACCGCCATCATCATTTTCAACAACATGTCAAAACCGGCTGTCGCAAAAATGGATGGCACCATCATGGAAGAATTTAAAGAGTGGAAGGCCAGCCAGGATGATAAGAAAAGAGCACGGAAATCCATCAACAGTGCCATGTGGGCTGTCATCGTCGTGCTTTACTTCCTCATCAGTTTTTCCACCGGCGCCTGGTACATCACATGGGTCATCTTCCTTGTGGGAGCTGCAGCCGAAAATATTATCAAAGCAATCTTTGACCTGAAAGAATAAGGAGGTACCCATGAAAGAAAAGAAAAAAACAGGTGCATGGATACGGTTGATTGTATTCTCCTTCCTTGCCCTGATATTGATAACCATACTGATTAACGGAATTAGAAAAGGAGGGATGGGAATCCCGTTCCTCAGCTTTTCTTCTTTCCAATATGCCAACGAAGAAAAATATACGGTTGGCGACAATTCCATAACAGCCAGCCAGTTAAAAGATATCGACATCAACTGGGTCAGTGGTTCCATCACAGTGGAAGCCTACGATGGCAATACCATAGAGGTTACCGAAACCAGTGACAGCGACATAAGCAGTGATGACCGGGTCCGTTCCTGCTACGAGAACGGTGTGCTCACCGTCCAGTACCGGAAAAGCACCTTTCTCTTCTTCGGGACACAGACCTCCAGTAAAAATTTGAAAATCCGGATTCCCAAAACTTTAGCAGAGGGAATCGAAAATCTTTCACTGGACAGCGTCAGCAGCGAAAATAGTATAACCGGTTTGTCTGTGAAACATTGTGATATAGACACCGTAAGCGGTGATTTGACATTTGACGGAACTTTACAGAATGTGGAGTTAGATACCGTGTCTGGCAAATGCCAGATTACCTCCCAAAAAACACCTGACAATATCGATGCCGACTCGGTCAGCGGTGATGTTACGCTGAAAATCCCCGGTGATTCCGGCTTTACCGCCGAACAGGACGGTGTCTCCGGTAATTTCAACAGCGAATTTCCAACCTCGCTTACCGACGACAACTATGTATGCGGCAACGGTGGGAACGGCAAATGGGAATTTGATTCGGTCAGCGGTGATGTCCGCATAGAAAAAATAAAATAATTATGGAATAGAGCTGTCGTTTTTCTTCATGTGCTCTCCTATGATTTCGGACACATCCGAAACGGTCATAAAGGCAGAGGCATCATCTTCACGTACCACCTTTTTCAAAAGCGGCAGCTCAATCCTTGTCACAACACAATACAGCACAACCTTCCGTCCGCTGATTAGCCCCTCCCCCTCCAACAGGGTCACGGTTCTTCCCAGCGTCTGATAAATTTCGTCGGCAATCCGCTTGCCCTCTTCCGTAATTATCATTACCGCTTTCGCACCGTCGAAGCCAATCTCCACCAAATCAATCACCTTGGAAGCGATAAAATAGGTCAGCAGACTGTACATGGCCCGGTCCGCTCCAAAAAGAAAACCAACCACCGTATAAATGACAATATTAAAGGCAAGCACAATCTGTCCAACGGAAAAGGATGACTTCCTGCTGATGAGAATAGCAACCGTCTCGGTACCATCGAGGCAGCCGCCGTACCGGATTACAAGTCCTACGCCGATTCCCAGTGTAATACCTCCGAACACCGTCGCCAGAAGTGGCTCTGCCGTGGCATCGCGCATATCCTCAAAGATTTGCAGGAAACCGGAGAACACGGCAATGGCAAAGGCTGCTTTTCCAAGAAACAGCTTTCCCATCTGGCGATACCCCACCCACAAAAAGGGAAGGTTAAAAAGCAATGTCAGCACACTCAGGGGCATAGGTACAAACACATCCACCACCATACTGATTCCTACGATGCCGCCGTCCATAATGTTGTTCGGAGCAAGAAACTCTTCAATGGCAAAAGCCGCAATCACCGCTCCCAATGCCACCAGGGCAAATGACCCGATCTGCTGTCTAATCTGTTTCACGAAGCACCTCCACTCTGCTGTCACCCCGGTCAGTCACAATTTCATATCCCACCGATTCCACTCGGCGTGCCAGACAATCCCGGCACTGCGCCGATTCCTCCCCCGTACATATTTTGTTGTCATACAGTTCGTATTTTTTCCTCACCGCCACCGGTGAAAGATTGGGCATCAGCACGTTGGCGCCTGCCAACAGCCCCTTCTCCCTGCCATCCGGCGCAATGGTTCCAAGTGCTGTCGTCGCCGGCAGAAGCACGCCCGGAAACATCAGGCGGAGAATCCCGAGCAAAAGCAACGTCATCTCATAGGAGCCATCCGGCTCACTGCCAAATGGCGTATCCTGATGAGCAAGAAACGGGCCAATCCCAATCATATGAGGCCGCAAATCCTGTAAGAAATGCAAATCAGCGATTAGGTTGTCCACCGTCTGTCCGGGGGAACCTACCATGAACCCCGCTCCCACCTGATACCCCAGCTCACGCAGTGTATACAGGCACTCCTTGCGACGGGCCAGACTCATCGCCGACGGATGAAGTCTGCGATAATGGTCCTCCTCTGCCGTCTCGTGGCGAAGCAGATAGCGGTCAGCTCCTGCCTCCCGCCAGCAGACATAATCTTCCCGGTCCCGCTCTCCCACAGACAGAGTAATGGCACAATCCGGGTAGTTTTCTTTGATGGAACGGACAATATCTGCCAAACGCTCTCTCGTATAATAAGGGTCTTCCCCCCCCTGCAGGACAAAAGTGCGGAATCCAAGTTCGTACCCGTCTCCGGCACAGGCCAGGATCTGCTCCTTGGTCAGGCGGTAGCGCTCTGCCTTCTGATTACTTTTCCGGATGCCGCAATAGTAGCAGTCATTGCGGCATATGTTGGTAAATTCAATCAAGCCACGTACATAGACCGCTTTGCCGTAGACCGCCTCCCGCACCTCTCTGGCAACTGCAAACAAATACTCTCTGTCCGCATCATCTGCCGTCGTAAGAAGTTTATGCAAATCATTCTTCGATAATGTCTTCTCCTTTTTCAATTGGTCGATCCGTTCTCGGTTGTTCATCGTCTGATTCCTCCGTCTCCTCCGAAGCCTTTAAGCAGACCTCGCTCTGTCCATGTAATTTTTTTGCCAGATCAAATTTGAGAATCTGTTTTCTCCTCACATTATGCCCCACTGCCTGACGGTATTCTGCATTGACATAGGACAAAATCTTTGGCAATTCTTCCGCCACTCCCGGCACATCATAGTAAACCGCCACCACCACATAGTTCATGGGGCCGGTCTGATAGAGTTGTAACTCAGCGAAAAACTCCTTGAAATTTTCTTTCAGATAAGCATCAATATGCTTTACAAGAGCACAGTAGCGATCCTGCCATCCCGCATTGACATAGGACATACTCACATCATATAAGTAGTTACAATTCTCTGACATTATAATACCCCGACAATTGTTTTCATACTTATTATATGAAAATGTCAGGGTATTGTCATTATATTTTTCAAATTACCGTGTTACACATCTTCTATACAATAGCTGCCAATCAGCTCTGCTGCCCTCTCAGATGCATCCCCTCTGTCATAACTTCCCATATCCTCAAGATGCTTCGCCACCCGACTTTCATATTCCCGCTCATCAAACCTGCGAATGCACCGCATCAAATCCTGATTACTTCCGGCTATCGGATAGGGCCACTGTTCCATCGGGAATCCCAGTGTTCTATCTTTTGTTATATACTCTTCCACATCACTTGCATAGACAAAACAGGGTCTGCCCGTCAGGCAGTAATCCCACATGCATGAGGAATAGTCTGATATCAGCACATCCGCCACATACAAAAGCTCCTGCATATCGTCGTAATCGGAGACATCAATCACCCCTTCCGGAAGCTTTTGACCACTCCGGACAAAATTATGATTGTGAAAAAATACCAACCAATCCCCGCCAAATCGAGCCGACAGCGTACGAATCAGTTCGCCAAAATCCAACCCATAAGTACTGTTTTCCATATTACGCCGGAAGGTGGGGGCATACAGAACAATCCTTTGATCCACAGCCAAATCATATCTCCGAACAACTTTTTCTCTTATATCGTCTCTTTTTTCAAAAAACAAATCATTGCGCGGCATACCGGTCCTTTGAAAAATATCCTCCGAAAAAGAAAATGACCGGGCCGTATCCCTTCGGAAATACTCACTGCCAGCCAAATATACATCCGGACTACGGTTCTCCAATTTGTACAGGCAGAATCCATCTCTACTCATAGGTTCCACATGCTCATAGCCAATGCGTTTGTAATTCATCCCACCATGCCAGGTATTCATCCAAATCTGACCCGGACGATGCACCGCCCAAGTGGGAACAGAATCATTGGTGACAAAAACTCTCGTGCGCATATATAAGCTCACATGAAGCTTTGAATTTGTTGCTGCCACGAGAATCCCCATATCACGGAGTTCTTTGCAGGTCTCCGGATAGGAGGTGACCCAGATTATCTCCAACTTATTCCCATACTTTTCCTTCAATTTCCGAACCACATATTTGGGATTGCAGGAAAATCCCCTGCGTTCATGGATATACACCATTACACGATTCTTCTTGACCGGCAAAAAGAACAGCATCCGCTGAAAGCATCGAAGAAAAAATGATAATATTCTCAGGCGCTTCTCCCAGTATTTTCCCGGGAGAAACTTCTTTTCCACATACCAGGATGGAAGCAGTTTCCTGTCAATCTTCATCCAATGCTCCTCCTCACGAATTTAATCCTCAAATACTGCGGCCTCAACTTCCTTAAATGCCTGCCGGTTATATTCTTCATCTTCAAACTCATAATCCGAGGGCACTTCCCCTGCCATATAGGCGCAAAGTCCCTCGTATATGGAATCCTCATCCATATCCACAAGATACTGGCCATTTTCAATCATGGAACCACCAACGGATGAGAATTTGGAAAGAATAATCGGCATATGCAAAGCCCTTGCTTCAAAAACAACCAGAGGCTGCCCTTCATGGAAAGAAGGAAGCACAAAACAATCACACTGACGAAGCAGTCCAAAAGGATTCTCCATATTCCCAGTCAAGATGACTTTATCCTTCACCTCAAGCAATCCAATCAACTCTTCGAGATTGCTTCTCTCCGGGCCGTTGCCCATAAGATAAAGCATCACATTGGGATTCTCCTCTGCCAGACGGGCGAAGGCACGAATCAGTGCAGCCTGGTTTTTCTCCACGGACAATCTGCCCATCGTAGCAAAACGCACAATTCCATTGTCAACCTTTTCCAGACTAGAGCGAAACTCCACATTTCCCTCTTTCCAGTCCTCCAATATTTCCGGCTGAAGAGGAATCATTTTCATATCAAGAACCGAATTGTTCTGAGAGGAAAAAGCATAATAATAGTTCCCGTTGTATATGATTTTACCCATTTTGCCACCGTTTTTCACTTTGTCAAAATCCACACAATTCTTGGCATAACGGAATTTCTCATCAGGAAGAATATGGGACATATTTTTCTTGTTTGTCTCCATAATCTGCTTGCCGCAGGATACCGTGTAATCAAACCTCGGATATAAGCTAAACAGTCTTTTCAACCAATGGAATCTTGCCTTATATTCCGACACCATATCAGCATGGAACCAGACAAATTTCTTTGCATTTTTATGCGTCAGACACACTGTACCAAAGAAAATATTAAATCCCTCGTAGTCAATGACATAATCGAATTCCGTATCACCAAACAGGCGACGAAATTCGCGGCTGTATATCTTCTCCGAGTACATAATCTTACTCAGCACCTTCACGGGATTGCATTTTGTGTAAAAATTGCTTTTTATGTTTTCGGTAATGGTAGCCGATAATTTCCCCGGTCTGACAAGAATCCGGACATTTTCAATATCATTCAAAATGCAAATCTGTTTGCGTTGCTCAGCAGTTCTCGGCGATGAAACACACACTGTCACGTCATATTTCTCATAGTCAAACTGCTTAAGAAGGTTAATCAACGCCGTACTGATTCCGTTCACCAACATAGGTCCTCGCGAAATCAGAACCTTCTTTCTATCATTTTTCATATCAATTATACGGACATCTTCCGTCTTGCCATCAAAAATAGCACTCACAATTTTGGAAGAA
>JALENH010000299.1 GCA_022767895.1 Eubacterium sp. | reverse complement strand
ATCTTCCATATTCCAAAGCCACTCATCATCCACATAATAATCCACGTCGTTTTTACTGCGGATTTTATATTTATAATGGTCACCTTTATAGATGATAGAAATAATATTTCCCTGAACAAAGCCTTTGGACGGATCGTCACTAAGCCCCGCATCGGAAGGAGAAAAGGAGGCTTCCACTTTAATTCCCTCAAGCTGCTGTGGTATCTGACCCGAAAACAAGCGTGACAAATCCGGCTGCAGACTGCCGTCCACCAGAAGAAGATGTCCCGCCGCATCCAGCATGCCCGTATAATGATTGATATTTTCATTATACGCCATCACGTGGATTCCTTCCGTTTTCAAATCAATCCCAACTTTTGTACCCGGCTCTATCGCCCTGTCACTTTGTGCAACAAGTTCACTCTTGCCGGAATATATAGTTATTTCATAGAAAGTCCCCTTGAACACCGAAGAATACACTTCTCCCTGAATCTTTCCCTGCCCCTCCGGCATCAATAATACAAACTCCGGTCGGATGACTGTCTCCACATGATCCCCCAGCGGAAAATTTTCCCGGCATTCAAATTCCACCCCGTGGATCGATACTTTATTGTCCCCGGTCATCTCGCCATCAAAAATGTTACTCTCACCAATAAAATCCGCAACAAAGGCATTTTGCGGTACTTTATAAATATCCTCCGGCTTCCCGGCCTGCTGGATTTTCCCATCAGACATCACCACAATTTTATCCGACATGGTCAGAGCTTCCTCTTGGTCATGGGTCACAAAAATAAAGGTAATGCCAAGTTCCTTGTGCATTTCCTTTAATTCAAACTGCATTTCTTTGCGCATCTTATAGTCCAAAGCTCCCAGGGGTTCATCCAGAAGAAGAATCTCCGGCTCGTTGACAATGGCTCTGGCAATGGCTACACGCTGCTGCTGCCCGCCGGATAATGTGGCTATTTTTCTCTTTTCAAATCCCTCCAAATCCACCACTTCCAGCACTCTTTTCACTTTGCTTTGAATGGTTTCTTTGGGAAGTTTTTTCATTTTTAATCCAAAAGATATATTGTCATATACATTCAAATAGGGAAATAGGGCATACTTTTGAAAAACGGTATTAATCGGTCTTTTGCCCGGCGGCAGATTGCTGATGTCCTTGCCATGAAGAAGAATTTCCCCTTCTGTCGGCAGTTCAAAACCGCCAAGCATCCTCAGAATCGTAGTTTTTCCACAACCCGATGGGCCTAAAAGGGTGACAAATTCCCCTTTCTTGATTTCCAGTGAAAAATCTTCAATCACAGGAGTATCTTTTTCATAACATTTTCTTACATGCCGCAACTCAATGATATTTGTCTCTTTGTTCATCGCTGTACCTCACTGACGAATTTGAGGCTATTATAACGTATTCATATACACATCGTCAATAATTTTCTATGCGCTAATGGACTACCTCTGCAATCCACTCTTGCAGTTTCTGCTGCAATAATTTTTTATCCGGCAAATATAACTTATACTCCGATGCATAAATATTGGCATCTTTAGGCAAAGTAATCTCTACCAGTGCATCATTTTTTTCTTTACACAGCAAAATGCCAATTGTTGGATTTTCGTCATCCAACTTTTCATATCGGTCATAATAATTGACATACATTTGCATCTGCCCAATATCCTGATGTGTCAATTTATCCACTTTCAAGTCAATCAACACATAACAACGTAAAAGCCGATTATAAAATACCAAATCTACATAATAGTTGTCCTCATTGAGAGTAAATCTTTTCTGCCGAGTTTCAAACAAATAGCCTTTTCCCAATTCCAACAAAAACCTTTGCAGTTTATCAATAAGTGCTGTTTCCAAATCGGTTTCAGAATACTTTGCTCTTTCTTCCATTCCAAGGAATTCTAATACTGTAGGTTGCTTTATTATATCCTCAGGTCTTGCAATGATATTCCCTTCTTTTGCTAATTTCAAAACAGCTTCTTTGTTCCGGCTAAGAGCTAATCTCTCATATAGGCTGGAACTATACTGTCTTTGTAATGTTCTCACACTCCAGCCCGACTTTGCTGATTCGATTTCATAGAAACTGCGCTCATCGTCATTTTTTATGCGAATTAATTGCAAATAATGCGACCATGATACTAAAAATGGTTTTTTTTCTTCAAAAAGTCTAAATACTGTTTCACTTTTTTCAACTGCAAAAAGGCTAAACACTGTTTCACTTATTCGTTCTTTATATGTTAAATAAAATTTTCTAGCATTTTTAAGTGTATCTTCTGAGAAGCCTTTTCCAAATTCCCTTTGTAATTCTTGGGACAACTTTTGAATCACACGACTTCCATATTTTGCACGTTTTTCCCCTTTTTGTTGCAATTCTACAATCCATCTTCCTAATGAATAGTATGTCATAATTTGTATAATATTTACCTGTTTTGCAGTGATATTACGTGCATAATGAATTAACTCTACCGATGCAGTACATAATTGTTCCATTTCAACATCTGTTGCAGCTACAATATCTGTCTCGCTATTATTACCCATATCAATACTCTCTCCTATGCATTTCTTTTAATTCAACCTGCATTTGCTTCTTACTTCCAGATTCTGTCACAAAAGCGACAAAAAGCATATTCGCTACTCTTTGCCGCCTTTGACATTATATGAGAATTATTTCACTCTATACGACTCCATCATTACAAAAGACTTTCATAAAGCTTTGTAATATCCTCTACACTGGTTTCCTTTGGATTACCCGGACGGCATGCATCATCATATGCCGACTGTGCCAGAAATGGAATATCTTCCCGCTTTACAATCTCTTTCAAATCCTGTGGAATCCCCACATCCAGAGAAAGCTGTCTCACGGCATCAATGGCTGCTTTGCGGTATTCCTCCTGGGTCATGTCATCGACACCGGCAACTCCCATGGCTCTGGCAATTTCACGATATTTCTCACCGGTTGCCTCGGCATTATACTCCATGACAGTAGGAAGAATGATGGCATTGGCTACACCATGAGGTGTATCGTACAGTGCTCCCAGCGGATGGGCCATGGAATGTACAATTCCCAGACCTACGTTGGAGAATCCCATACCTGCTACATACTGACCAAGTGCCATATCTTCTCTTCCCTCCGGTGTGTTTTCTACTGCCCCACGGAGTGAACGGGCTATAATCTCGATGGCTTTCAGATGGAACATATCGGACAGCTCCCATGCACCAGCTGTTATGTATCCTTCAATGGCATGAGTCAGTGCGTCCATACCGGTTGCCGCTGTAAGTCCCTTCGGCATCGATGCCATCATTTCCGGATCCACGAAGGCAACCACCGGAATATCCTTCGGATCTACACAAACCATCTTGCGGTTCTTGGCATCGTCGGTGATTACATAGTTAATCGTTACCTCTGCTGCCGTACCTGCTGTCGTCGGAACAGCAAAAATCGGGATTGACTTATTCTTTGTGTCTGCCACACCTTCCAGACTTACCACATCCGCAAAGTCCGGATTTGCAATAATGATACCAATTGCTTTTGCGGTATCCATGGAAGAACCACCGCCAATCGCAACGATATAATCTGCATCGGATTTTTTGAATGCCTCAACACCAGTCTGAACATTTTCAATCGTTGGATTCGGCTTGATGTTGGAATACAGCTCATATGCCAGTCCTGCCCCATCCAGCACATCCAATACCTTCTTGGTTACCCCAAACTTCACAAGATCCGGATCTGAGCATACAAATGCTTTTGTGAAGCCACGTCCCTTTGCTTCAGTAGCGATTTCCTGAATCGCACCTGCCCCATGATACGATGTCTCATTCAATACAAATCTGTTTGCCATAGAATAACCTCTCCTTTGCTTCTTATTTGTTGTCCTTTGTAGAACAATCTGATACTTTTATTTTATCCTCTTTCGTAATGGTTTGCAATCATTTTCCATTTTTTATTTTACGTAGGTATGCTATCCCTCAGACAAAGCGCTCCCCATCCAACACGGTCA
>JALENH010000223.1 GCA_022767895.1 Eubacterium sp. | reverse complement strand
TCTGCAGCTCCGTCACCACGCCGGAAATCTCATTAAAAGGCTTTGTATACTGGTTGGCATAGCTTAAAAAACAGGAAAGCTGACCCACCGAGATACCACCACGGATGGCGTAAAAAGCACCGAACACACCTACCGCTGCATACACCAGAGCATTGACAAAACGTGTGGATGGATTTGTGATGGAGGAAAAGAAAATACCTCGCAGGGAATATTTTGCCAGTCTTCCATTAATCTCATCGAAACGTTCCCCCACCTCTTCTTCCTGGCCAAAAGCCTGTACCACTTTCTGGTTGCCAATCATTTCTTCAATGAGCGCTGTCTGCTCCCCCCGCGTCTCTGATTGTTTCAAAAACATCTGATAGGTCCGTTTGGCGATGAACGCCGCCACAAAAAGGGAAACCGGCGTAAGAACAACAACAATCAGGGCAATAGGAATATTGACACTAAGCATAAATCCCAGCGTACCTAAAATTGTAATGACACCGGTAAACAGCTGGGTAAAGCCCATGAGGAGCCCATCGGCAAACTGGTCCGCATCCGCAATAACACGGCTGACAATCCCACCATAGGAATGACTGTCAATATAGCCCAGAGGAAGTACCTGAATCTTCTCAAAAGCATCCCGTCGGATATCCCGGACGACACTATAGGTAATCTTGTTATTGGCCACATTCATAATCCACTGTGCCACAATGGTAATCCCAATGGCCACCGCGATTCGAATACATATTCTTCCCACCCCCTGGAAATCAACGGCACCTTTTTCCACAATGAGGTCTACTGCCTGTCCGGTAAGAATCGGTACATACAATGTCAATGCCACCGTCACCAGTGCCAAAATCAGCGAAATAATCAAATAAAACCAGTATTTCCGGATATAGCGGAGCACCTTTTTTATCGTTTCTCTCTGAGTCATGATTATCTGGCCCCCTTTCCGTACTGAGATTCATAGATTTCCCGGTAAACCTCACAGCTGTCAATCAATTCATCGTGGGTTCCCATTCCTACTATCTCACCGTCGTCCAACACCACAATCTTGTCTGCATTCCGCACTGACGCAGCGCGCTGGGAAACAATCAATAACGTCATCCCCTCCAATTCTTCCCGAATTGCTTTCCGAAGGGCGGCATCCGTGGCATAATCAAGGGCGGAAGCGCTGTCATCCAAAATGAGGATTTCCGGTTTTCGCACCAGTGCTCTGGCAATGGCAAGGCGCTGTTTCTGCCCACCGGAGAAATTCCGTCCTCCCTGTTCCACTTCGGCATCTAGTTCTCCAGGCTTTCCTTTTACCACTTCCTCTGCCTGGGCGATACGAAGTGCCTGCCACATTTCTTCCTCCGTGGCATCCTTTTTTCCCCAACACAGATTGGAGCGGATTGTTCCTTCAAAGAGTACGGATTTCTGCAACACAATTCCCACACGGGCGCGAAGATTTTCCAGAGACTGGTCCGCCACTTCCACACCATCCACTTTCAGACTGCCGGATGAAATATCATAGAAACGGGGAATCAGATGGACAAGAGAAGTCTTGCCGGAACCGGTACCACCGATAATTCCTACCGTCTCTCCCCGCTTCACAGAAAAATGAATATCCGTCAGAGACTCCGTATGCGTACCGGGATAAATCAGTCCCACATGGTCAAACACAATAACATCCTCTTCCCCAGGCTCAGCCGGAAGCACTTCTGCCGGACTCATAAGTCCAGGCTGCCGTTCAAAAACCTCCTGCACCCGGTTGCCGCAGGCGATAGCCTTATTAACCATGACAATCGTATTAGCCAGTTTCACCAGTTCCACCAGAATCTGTGCCGTATAGTTTACCAGTGCCACAACCTGCCCCTGGGTAATAAAACCGGCATCTACCCGGATTGCTCCCACCCAGATAAGAGCAATAACCGCTCCGTTAATAATCAAATAGGTCAGCGGATTGGTGAGCGCAGAAATCCGCCCCACCACCATCTGAAACGAATTCAGCTGCTGGTTCTCCTCTTCAAACTTTTCCTTTTCCTCTTTCTGCTTATTGAAAGCACGCTGCACCCGGACACCGGAGAGATTCTCTCTGGTACGGCATAAAAGTTTGTCCAATGCTTCCTGAACACGGCGGTACATGGGAATACTGATAACCATGACCCCAAAGATAACTAAGGAAAGTAACGGAATGGCAACCACAAAAA
>JALENH010000325.1 GCA_022767895.1 Eubacterium sp. | reverse complement strand
GTAAAACCAAGACTTTTCAGCGTATCCTTCATATAGCCCCAGTCAATGGCTCCACCGCCTCCATATCCACTTTTCTTTTTGGCATACTCATACATGTCCACCGGTGAGCACTCGTGTCCGGAAAATGTTGTGTAAATGTTGGCCATACAACAAAGACCACACCCAAATCCGCCAAAGGAGCCACCGTCATAATATTCCTTTCCCCATTTGCCAGACCACTCAAGCCGGCGTTCCCATGCTTTCGGTCCCTGAAAAAAAGTAGCAATCTTTTCCGTTGGGTCCGGCGTCGGAGTCGGTACTGCTGTTGGTGTCGCCGCAGTCGTGACGGACGGAGTCTTCACAGCGGTAGAAGCCGTCTCTGTCTCTCCAGCCCCCACAGGGAAAAATTCATTCAATAAAGCAGCAGCTGCCAGCATCCCGATGCTTAACAAGATGATGACAGCCAGCTGTTTTTTCGTATAATCGCGTTTGCGCATATGGTTCACTCAGTCTCCTAAAATGTAAACTTGTCGGCAAAGTAGTCCTTAAGATCGCTGATTTTGATTCTTTCCTGCTCCATGGTGTCACGGTCACGAACCGTCACCATACCATCCTCCTCGGAATCGAAATCATAGGTCACACAGTAAGGGGTACCAATCTCATCCTGTCGGCGATAACGTTTTCCGATATTACCACGGTCATCATACTCACAGTTGTAAGTTTTGCTCAGTTCCTCAAAAACTTTCTCTGCATTTTCATTTAATTTCTTGGACAATGGCAGCACTCCAATTTTCACCGGTGCCAGTGCCGGATGGAAATGCATCACTGTACGCACATCTCCTTCTCCAATCTCTTCCTCATCATAAGCACTGCAAAGGAATGCCAGTGTCACACGGTCAGCACCAAGAGAAGGTTCAATAACATACGGTATATATTTCTCTTTGCGCTCATCATCAAAGTAACTCATATCCTCACCAGAAGTATTCTGATGCTGGGTCAGATCGTAATCCGTACGATCTGCAATTCCCCAGAGTTCTCCCCAGCCAAAGGGGAATAAGAACTCAATATCACTGGTGGCCTTACTATAGAAGGAAAGTTCTTCTTTATCGTGGTCACGGACTCTCATCTCTTCCTCTTTGATTCCCAGTGTCTGAAGCCAGTTGATACAGAACTCTTTCCAGTAAGCAAACCACTCAAGATCCGTATCCGGCACACAGAAAAATTCCAGTTCCATCTGCTCGAACTCACGGGTACGGAAAGTGAAGTTACCAGGTGTGATCTCGTTACGGAACGATTTTCCAATCTGTCCAATACCAAACGGCACCTTCTTGCGGGATGTTCTCTGCACATTTTTGAAATTGACAAAGATACCCTGCGCCGTCTCCGGACGAAGATAAACGGTATTCTTCGCATCCTCGGTAACACCCTGGAATGTTTTAAACATCAAATTGAACTGTCGAATCTCGGTAAAATTGTGCTTGCCACAACTCGGGCATGGAACCTGATTTTCCTTGATAAAAGACTCCATCTTCTCCTTGTCCCAGCCATCGACGGAACCATCCAGTTCGATTCCCTTTTCCTCAGCATAAGCCTCAATCAGCTGGTCGGCACGAAAACGCTCATGACATTCCTTACAATCCATCAGGGGATCCGAAAAACCGCCCAGATGACCGGATGCCACCCATGTCTGTGGATTCATCAGGATGGCACAGTCTACACCAACGTTATATTTATTCTCCTGAATAAATTTTTGCCACCATGCCTTTTTGACATTATTCTTCAACTCCACACCGAGATTACCGTAATCCCATGTGTTAGCAAGTCCGCCATAGATCTCCGAACCCGGATAAATAAATCCACGACTTTTTGCAAGAGCTACGATTTTGTCCATTGTCTTTTCCATTTTCAATTATCCTCCAATGCTTTCTTTCACTTTCCTCATTGTACTATTTTAGACGAGGTTTTGCAAGAGGA
>JALENH010000199.1 GCA_022767895.1 Eubacterium sp. | reverse complement strand
ATATTCAATATACTCCACACCACTATAAAATATCTGTTCTGTTGCTATGGGGCTTGCGGCAAAAATGATGGTATTATCTCCATCTACACCGCTATCCTTTCCCAAGATGTACCATTCCTGTGCATCTCCATTTTTGTTCTTACCAAATACCAGCTTGGCGATGGTGGTGGCATTTCCATCTGAATCCGGGGCAAATGTGCCATCCATCAACTGCGCCTTTGTGGCGTAAGCCGTCACGCTTGGCGTGCTGCCCGTACCGTTTTCGGTAGCTGCCTGCACTTCAACTGCTCCGCCTGACATAGTCGGGACAAGTCCTGCTACCATGGCGGCAGTTAAGAGTATTGCTAGTCCTTTCTTTAATCTACTTCGTTTCTTCATGTTAACCTCCATTCTTAGCATTATAAGATAAACTCGCATATCCGCACTTTTATGCATATAATTTTTATGTAAAAAATTTGCCATTATTATACAATGTAATCGCACAATTTTCAACAGTCATTTCGAGTCTTACAGTAAATTTCATGTTTGTTTTGTGTGTTTATATGTTTAAAATGCATTTTTGCTTGCTCTTCACAATATTCTGTTGCATTTCAGACTATTTTGTTGTAAAGTAGACATATGAATGATGTTGGGAGGAAATCGACATGAAACACATTGAACGTTATTTCAAAAGACGGGGCATTGAGGTTGAACACATTCTTTATTCCTATCGCACCGAAAGAAATCTTGTCATCTGTATGGATTCAGGCGATGAGATATCATGCAGTATGCTAACTCGTGAACTAATCGAACATATACCAATGGACGAGTTTGTCCTGTTACGCAAAGGCGTCGTTATACGAAAAAGTGGAATCCTTGCCATCAGCGATGACGGCATCTATACGATGATAGACGGAAAAACCTTTCAGGGACAAAAGAGGCATTTGATCGAACACAAAAAGCTCAGGACTATGCTTAATCTGGATAATTCCAGAGTGCATATAAAAGACATCCCGGTGCACCCTTCTATTTCCTTAACACTTCTCGAGAAGTGCAGTGTTCTTGACGATATGCCGGTGGCATACTGTGTAATTGAACTTGTATTCGATGAAAATGGTCATGGAATCGATTTTATCTTCCGCTACTGCAATAAGCAGATGGAAATGATTGAGGGCGTTCCTGTGGAGGATATGGTAGACCACTCCTTTTATGAAGTATTCAAAAACGGTGACAAAAAGTGGCTTGTGGCTTACGCTGATGTTGCCTTAAACGGGGTACAGCGTACGCTCCATGATTACAGCCCGGAGGTTGACAAAACCCTGACGATACATTGTTATCAGCCGGAGCCGGGCTATTGTGCCTGTGTGTTGACAGAGGATGGAATGTAAACATATGTCTGAGGGAATACGATTATAACAGAACGCACAAAGGGAGTGATAGATATGGATAAACTGGACAACAAAGCATATGAAGTAGAATATGAAAAATGGGGAAGAATCGTAATAAAAGCACAGCTTATTATTGCGTCAATTGTATGTGCTATTGAAGTACTGAATAATGTGCTGTTATTTTGCACAAAATCTCAGGGGTATGGCCCGGACACCATTGTTGAGAAACTGATTCGTTATCTTTTGATTACTACTCTTTTCAATTTTGGAATGGTGATTCTCAGTAAGATTGCTGAAAGTAAGGTGACAGATGAGAAAGCAAAAAGATTTTTTCTCATGCTGTTTACCACTTTGATGTGCGCTGATGTTGCGTTTTCACATTATCAATTCACCGTTACATTCGCTATCTTTGTGATACCCATTGTAATCAGCATTTTGTACGAAGACTCCACATTATCAATTTTTACACTCATTATTTCTCTTTTGGGAGAATTGGTTGCCGTGATTGCGAGAGCCACTGATGAAGAATACAACAAGGATATCGGGCCGGAGGCAGCCATCGCATTTGCCCTTTTAATAAGCGTTTATGTATTCGCAAGAATGATAAACAGTACTCTGAAAAAGAGAAGAGATGCCGTGAAAGAGGCAGTCATTGCAACAGAAAAAGCAAATGCATCTGCCGAAAAGATGATGCTTTCGATGAAAATGCTTGAAACTCTGGCAGGTACTCTGGATGCCAAGGACAAGTATACAAATGGTCATTCCATGCGAGTGGCTTTTTATGCGACCAGGTTAGCAGAGGAACTGGGATGGGATAAAGAGCGGATTTCCATACTTCGCTATGAAGCTCTTTTACATGATATTGGAAAGATTGGTGTCCCGGATGCTATTTTGAATAAGCCATCTAGATTATCAGAGATGGAATTTGGGGTCATCAAGTCACATACGATTGTGGGTTCTGATATACTGAAAAATATGATTGCGGTACCGGGGGCATCTAAGGTTGCCAAATATCATCATGAACGTTTTGATGGAATGGGATATCCAAATGGACTTCGTGGAACAGATATCCCTCTCAATGCACGCATTGTATGTATAGCAGATGCATATGATGCAATGAGTTCAGACCGAATTTATCGAAAAGCCTTATCTAGGAATGTAATCAGAAATGAATTAAAAAATGGACGAGGAACTCAGTTTGATCCGGATTTACTAGACAAGTTTGTTGAAATGATGGATGCAGATAAACTGAATATCACAGATACGCTGTCTATGGACGAAAAGGATATGGAGCAGCAAAATATCCTAATCGATATTGAAAATATGATACATAAACTTAGTAGCGCATCTGAACAAAAAAAGAATATAAATGATTTCGACAAGTTTTATCATTATATGCGGAATATTGGTCTGCGATATAATCATTCTGTTGAGGTGGTGCAGGTTGAAATTATCAGTGTGTCAGAAGATAATTCGGATGAAATGCTAAATGATGTGTCTGATCTTCTACAAATTGCTATTCGAAAAAATATTAGAGCAGTTGATATGCATTATCGATATTCACCGATGAAACATATGATTATCCTGCTTGATGCAGGGCTTGAAAACATAGATGTTGTTCAGAAGAGAATCCAGTTTGATTTTGACGTGAATGAAATCAGCAAAAGTTACAATTTGAAATTCACGCTGAGTGATTATATGGATGCTCCGGGTGATTCAAAGCAATAAATTGTCACTCAGATTCCAGCAAAACCACCGTCTCGATTCCTCTCGTCCACGGGAACATATCCACGCACTGCGCTTTCACCGGCCGATAGCCATACTCCAGAAATGTCTCAAGATCGCGGGCAAGACTTGTAGGCTTGCAGGAAATATACACAATTCTCTCCACGCCAAAATCCAGAATCTTCCGTATCGCCTTCGGGTGAATTCCCTCTCTGGGTGGGTCCAGCACAATCGTGTCCGGTACTTCCTTCAGTTCGTCAATGACTTTCAGAACGTCACCTGCCCAGAAGGTACAGTTGTCCAGTTTATTGAGGACTGCATTTTCCCTTGCTGCCTCCACCGCTTCTTCCACAATTTCCACGCCTACCACCTTATCCGCCACAGGTGCCAGCACCTGGGCAATGGTTCCCGTTCCACTGTAAAGGTCAAAGACGGTCTTGCCATCAATATCACCGATATACTCCCTTGCTGTCGCATAGAGGACTTCGGCTCCGGCAGAGTTGGTCTGGAAGAAAGAAAAGGGAGAAATTTTAAATTTCAATCCCAGCAGTTCTTCATAAAAATATTCTTTTCCATGAAGAATTCTCGTTTCATCCGACTGCACCACATCAGACAAGCTGTCATTTATCATATGCAAAATGCCGGCATAACTTCCACGCAGGGAAAGAGAAAGAAGCATCTCTTTATATTCTTCCAGCACATCATACCCCAACACCGAATCTTCTCCCTGGGACGTCGTCACCAGGCAGACAAGCATCTCTCCGGTCTTCCACCCCTTTCTCACAAGAAGATGGCGAAGCACACCCACATGCCTCATTTTGTGGTAAAAAGGAATCTCCCTCTTCTGGAAAAAGGAAAGGGTGGCAGACAATATTTTTCTCAAATCTTCGTCAATAATCTGACATTCCGGTACCGGTACAATGTCATAAAAACTGCCTCTCTTATGAAGTCCCAGTGCGAGGGGACCATTCTTTACCTCATCGCCAAAGGAGAACTCCATCTTGTTCCGGTATTCCCAGGGTCTGGGACTCGCCAGACATTCCTTCAATGGAAAATCCGGATAGACCTGATTTAGCAGAGCCTGTACCTGAGACAATTTCAACTGTTTCTGATTTTCATAATCCAACGTCTGATAAGCACAGCCGCCACAGAATTCAAAATGTGGGCATGATGGTACCGCATTTTCCATCGCGGAAGGCGACAAAACTTCCAGAAGATTCCCTTCCGGACGGTTCTTTCTCGTCTTTTTCAATTGAAATCTCACCCTCTGTCCGGGCAGCGTATTTTTTACCTGAACCAATGCTTCTTCGCCGTCTATCTGCACGAAACCTTTATTAGGAAATTTGAGAGATAAGACTTCTCCCTCATAACATTCATTTTTTTTCATGTTTTCATCCATCCTCTTCTTTTTCAAGTTCTATCAGTATAACATAAATCTCTTCCGATGTCATTTTTTCTTTAAACTATTCCGTCAAAGGTTGATTTACCAGTCAAAATCCGCTATACTTATGAATACAGCAGTGAAACAAAGAAAAGAGGTACAATCATGGATCATGCCAACGAAGAAAGCATTATGGACATCATTCACAAACTGAATGAAATTGATTATATCAATCCGGAAGATATTCCGAATATTGATTTGTATATGGATCAGGTGACGACGTTCATGGATGAACACCTTGCTGCCTGCAAGCGCATGGACGATGACAAGATTCTCACCAAAACCATGATTAACAATTATACAAAAAATGATTTTCTCCCTCCGCCGGTGAAGAAAAAATATTCCAAAGAGCATATGTATCTTTTGATTTTTCTGTATTACTTTAAAAATGTACTGTCCATCACAGACATTCAGAAAATATTCAAGCCACTGACGGATATGTTTTACGACAACAAATCAAGAGATATTTCACTGGAAGAAATTTACCGGACTATTTTTGATATGGAGCGGATTCAGACAGACAATCTGACGAAAGATATTCTCCGTCGTTTCAAGCATTCCCAGGACTTGTTCCCGGATGTGAAGGATGAGGAGGAAGCTGATTTTCTGTCCCGTTTTGCTTTCATTTGTCTGCTGAGTTTTGACGCCTATCTGAAAAAGCAGATTGTGGAGCGTATGATTGATGAGACACTCTCCGACTATAAAAACACAAAAAAGGAAAAATAGAAATGAACGAATTATTAGCAGGATTAAATGATAAACAGGAAGAAGCGGTTCTCCATTTTGAGGGACCGCTCCTTATTTTAGCCGGGGCGGGCTCCGGTAAGACACGGGTACTGACCCACCGGATTGCCTATCTGATTGAGGAACACCAGATTAACCCCTACAACATACTGGCACTGACCTTTACCAACAAAGCTGCCAACGAGATGCGGGAACGCGTGGACAACATCGTAACCTATGGTGCACAGAATATCTGGGTCAGCACCTTTCACTCCACCTGTGTCCGCATTTTGAGACGATACATCGACCACCTTGGGTATGACCGCAATTTCACCATTTACGATGCCGATGACCAGAAAGCATTGATGAAGGATATTTGCAAGCATCTGAATATTGATACCAAAAAATACAAAGAGCGCACTTTTCTCAATGCCATCTCTTCTGCCAAGGATGAATTGAAAACACCGGAGCAGTATGCCGATGAGGTGGCAAAAGAATACAACAAAAAGATTTTTGGACGCGTTTACAAAGAATATCAGAGACGGCTAAAGCAGAATAATGCGCTGGACTTTGATGACCTTATTATGCTCACGGTGCAATTGTTCCAGAGCAATGCCGAGGTACTGGACTACTATCAGCAGCGTTTTCAGTTTATCCTTGTGGACGAGTATCAGGATACCAATACGGCACAGTTTACTTTTTTAAGTCTTTTGGCTAGCCGCTATCAGAATTTGTGTGTCGTTGGCGATGACGACCAGTCCATTTACCGCTTCCGCGGGGCCAACATTCATAATATATTGAATTTTGAGAAAATCTTTCCGGCCACAAAAGTAATCCGGCTGGAGCAGAACTACCGCTCTACCAAAAACATTCTGACGGCAGCCAGCGAAGTAATTAAGAACAACAGCATGAGAAAAGAAAAAACGCTTTGGACAGAAGCCTCGGAAGGAGCCCCCATCTCCTACGGCCGTTACGACAATGAGTATGAGGAAGCACAGGGTATTGCCTCCGACATTCACAGCCAAGTGCAAAGAGATGGCAAAGCTTATAGTGATTTTGCCATTCTTTACCGCACCAATGCACAGTCCCGTGTGTTCGAGGAAAAACTTGTCTACGAGGGAATTCCTTACCGCATCATCGGTGCCATCAATTTTTATGCCAGAAAAGAAATCAAGGATCTCCTCTGCTATTTGAAAACCGTCAATAACAGTGCGGATGACATTGCCATTAAACGGATTATTAACATTCCCAAACGTGGCATTGGACAGACTACCATCGGACGGATTACCGATTATGCACTCAGTCAGGGAATCTCCTTTTATGATGCCCTGACCCGTGTGGATGAGATTCCCGGATGCGGCCGGGCAAGTGCTAACATTACCTCTTTCGTCAGCCTCATTGAACAGCTTCGGCTGAAGCTGCGGAACGAAACCTATACACTGGAAGATCTCATTCATGAAATAATTGATGTGACCGGCTATGTCCGCGAACTGGAGGCGGAGGATACCGTAGAAGCCAATTCCCGAATTGAAAACATTGACTCCCTGCTGAATAAAATTGTCCAGTATGAGGAAGACTGCGAAGAGACACCGACCCTGAATGGTCTGTTGGAGGACATTGCACTGGTAGCGGATATTGATACCGTATCCGAGGACACCGACCAGGTACTTCTGATGACTCTTCATAGTGCCAAGGGGCTTGAGTTTCCTCATGTCTACATCTGCGGCATGGAGGAAAATATTTTCCCCGGTGCCATGGCTGTGTTTGGAGATGATCCGATGGAGCTGGAAGAAGAAAGGCGGCTGTGCTATGTAGGGATTACCAGAGCACGGGAAAAGCTGACTCTCACCAGTGCCAACCAGCGGATGAGAAATGGTGAAGTGAACTTTAACCGACCCTCCCGTTTTATCAATGAGATTCCGCGTTATCTCATCAAACAGACCTATGGTGCTGTACCAAAGCCGGATCCGGTTTATGCCACACCATCTTCAACAGCTACCGACTATTCGCCCAAAAAGGCGTCTCTGTATACAAAGGACCGGAAAAATCCCTTTGCCAATAATCCTTATATCCAGAAGGGGATGCCCACAGATACTTCCCAGGGTGCACCGGATTATAAAATGGGAGACACGGTATCCCACACAAAGTTTGGCGTCGGGACTGTGACATCTATGACAAAACTGGATCATGATTATGAAGTAGTGGTGAATTTCGAGGAATTTGGACAGCGTAAACTCCGCTCCTCTTTTGCGAAGCTTACAAAAGTATAAAATTTATCAAAAAAAGTATAGTATAAAAATACATTTCGTGATACAATAAGAGCAGAAATATCTTTTTCAGGAAAGGATGATTAATTATGTCAGGAAAAATCGAAGAAATCGTGAACAATGCAAAAATTACTGAATTATTGAACAAAAAAAAGGCTGAGGAGGAAAATAAGAATTTTGTCCTTTGGATTCTTGCCATCATTGGTGCCGTAGCTGCTGTAGCTGCCATTGCTTTTGCCGTATATCGTTATATGAACCCGAAATATGCAGATTTTGACGGCGATTTTGATTATGATGAATTCGAGGATGATTTCGAAGATGATGACATCGATGATGAAGATGTCTATGTAAAGAAAGCTCATTAATTTATTTGAGTCGGAGCGAGTATGAAACTCACTCCGACTCATTTTTTCTCTAATTTCTCAACCGGCACAACTTTTTAATTCACTTCTACTTTTCTTGAAATTGCCACAGCCAATGCCCCCGGTCCGATATGACAGGAAACACTGAGTGATAATGGATCGACAATATCAATCGTATGTCCCGGGAACTCCTGCTCCAGTTCCTGCTTGAACAGCATTGCTTCCGTGTCATCTTCTGTATAAGCAACCTGCATATGGAATCTTTCTCCGTCCGGATCATGGAACCGAAATTCAAAATCTCTCCGAACTGCTTTTATCATAGTCATCTTCGCCTGCTTCAAAGTTTTCACCTTAGCATAGGCATCCAGTTTTTCACCCTGTATCTGCAGAACCGGCTTAATCCGCAAAACCGTGCCGATAGCAGCTGCCGCCGGTGTCACACGTCCACCTTTCTTCAGATAAGATAACGTATCCACCATAATATAAATACTGGATTCAAACTTTTCACGCAACAAAATCTCCCGAATCTGTGCCGCATCATATCCCTTGTCTGCCAGTTCCATAGCATCCAGTACAGAACGTCTCTGTGTCACGGAAATTCTCTGATTATCCACAACAAAAACTTTGTTCTCATAGGGTTCCTCATAGGACAGCATCATAGCGGTTCCGCAGGAACTGCTGAGTCCACTGGACATGGGAATGTAAACAATCTCCTCGTACTCTTTCAATACTTCATCCCACAGACTGGTCAACGTATCCGGGGTAGGCTGGGAAGTGGTCACTTCGGCCCCCTGTGCCAGATACTCATAAAACTCTTTCTGATTCATACTGATATCTTCATAAAATGTATCTCCATTCACAAAAAATGGCATCGGCACAACATGAATCCCAAGCTCTTTTGCCTCTGATTGTGTAATGCCGCTATTGCTGTCTGTAATGACGGCTACCTTTTTCATAATGATATCCCCTTTCCTAACCAATACATCTTCTATTTTACTATTTTTCCTCTTCTTTGTCAATGAGCCGGTACTTTCCCTGAACTCTCTCAATCCGCCGCAAAACCGGCTTATATAAAAAGAACAAAAATACCGCTGTGGAAATTCCCAGCACAAGATTAAAGGGCAATGCAGAGAGATACACGCCCACTACAATTTCCGGCGTGGGATGCTGCGAAGTAAAAAATATGGTGTTTATATCCACAATTCCCCCGTATAGTACCACCACTGCAAAAAAACCAAAGATTGAGACAAGTACACGCCCTGATTTTCGTCCGTGAAAAAGAATCCCTGCCGCAAAACCAATCACCCCCAATGCAAACATCTGAAAGGGTGTCCATGCCCCCTGCCCGAAATAAAAATTAGACACAAAGGCGCTCATTGCTCCTGTAATAAATCCCACTTCCCCGCCAAAAGCAATGCCGGACAAAATCACAATGGCAGCAATTGGCTTCACCTGAGGAAGAAAGAAAAAAGCAATACGGCCGGCTATCGCCACACCACAAAGGGCCGCAATCATCGTCAAAAGCATCACATCCGGCCTTCCCTGCTCAAAGTGTAGAAAAAAGCCAAGGAGCCCCAGGAGCAAAATACCCAGACTCACCGTATAATAATGTGCTCCCCGTGCAACAAACAATTCATAGCACAACAAAAAAAAGGCAAGACCACCTAACAGCACATTTCTAATCTGTCCTTTTTGCATATCGTTCCACATCCTCTATCGTAATAATGTGTGGGTTCACTCTTCTCGCCACACGATTGATTCCCGTTGTATAAAACTGATTTTCCTCGAAAAAGGGTCTCGTCTCTGACTGCAAAACAATCTCTCCCTGGTACAACAATGCCATTTCATCCGCATACCGGGCAGCAAATTCCATATCGTGGGACACCACAAGGATTGTCTTTCCACGGTTTGTCCACTCATGGAGAATTTCTCCCAGCGTCTGCTTTGCCGCCGCATCCATTCCTTTCGTCGGTTCATCCAACAAATAAACATCGGCTTCTCTCCCCAGAACATGGCTCAGAGCAAGACGTTGCTTTTCCCCTCCGGACAAATCAGAGGGATGACGTTCTTCCAGTCCGGAAAGTCCAAAACGTTTCACCAGTTCTTTTCCCTGCTCCGTCATTTTACTACATTCCTCTTTTACGGTATCTTCCAGAAAAAGATAAGCCGGATTCTGGGGCAGATAAGCCGCCGAATCCACCGGACTCACTTTCCCGTGATAGGCACGAAGTTGTCCGGCCAATAGCCGGAGAAGGGTTGTTTTACCACTTCCATTCCCGCCTGCCAGACAAGTGACCTTTTCCTTGTAAAACTTTCCTGCACAGGACTTCAGGATATCCTTTCCCTTCTTTTCATAACGAAAATAGATATCTTTTAAAAGCAGAAAATCCGATTGTTTGTATTCACTTTTTCCCCTGTTTTCCGGAATTTCATCCACTGACTGATAATGATTTTCAAACCAGATTCTCGCCTCTTTTTTAGTCAGAATATGCTCGCCCAGTTTCATGTAGGAAGGGAAAAATTCTTCGCAGACCGTTCCCTTCACACAGGGATACACGCTAGCTGGTTCCCCGGATGCCACAATCCGGCCATGATCCATGCAGATTATCTGGTCAGCAAGCGGGACAATATCTTCCAGACGCTGTTCCGCAAGGATAATTGTTACCCCCAGTTCCTCGTTGATCTGACAAAGCAAATCATACAATCTTCTTGCTGCCACCGGATCCAGCTGGCTGGTGGGTTCATCTAAAATCAGCAAATCCGGATTCATGGCAAGGGAGGAAGCCACATTAAGTATCTGCTTTTCTCCACCACTTAAATCCATCGTATCACGCTCCGTGAGATTTTCCAATCCGAATGCCGTCACCACCTCTGCCAGACGGCGTTTCATTTGCTCCACCGGAACGCCGGCATTTTCCTGTCCAAATACAATTTCATAGGACACAGAATCCGTCACAATCTGATTCTCCGGGTCCTGCCAGACATAAGCGGTTCCCGCCGCCCCATTGACAAGACTGCCCTCTTCCTTTCCCTGAAAACCCTGCTCTTTGGCAAGCTGACGCAGAAAGGTCGTTTTCCCACAACCGGAAGGCCCCACAAGAAGGCATATGGTTCCTTGTTCCACACAACACGCTGATATATCAATGGCGGGTTCTATCTGTCCCGGATAATAGAACCGGTAATCTTTCGCCTCGATAAAAGCCATGAGAGTTCCTCCTTTCCTTTTATTTCCATCGGAATTGCCAGATAAACAGCCCACATCACCCAATAAAGAGCCGGATACATTTCAACACGAATGTTGGGGAAAAACTGTACCCGGACAGGTGACAGGCGGGCAAACAAAATGACGCAGACAATCATGACACCAATACTGCCAAGAATGCCCCAATCCTGCTTCCTAAATTTTTTTTGATGAAAGGAAGTTCTTTTTCCCCTTCCATATCTTTTATTTTTCATTGCCAGACTACGTTCCACCGAGTCCTCCATCAGTTTTCCCACAAGTGCCGACCAGACTTTCGGGCGGTTACCGTGCAGAGCCGTCATTTCAAAAAAATCCTTTTTCGTCTTCGGTACAAGGCGTAAAATCATGGAAAACAAAAGGGAAAAAGAGGGAAAACGTCTGCCTGTAAGCGTCATGATTTTTTCCGATGTCATAACGAAAGAAAAACAGGAAAAAAGAAAAATTGTTCCCAGCAGAAGTACTGCCATGTACACCCCATATCCCACAGACTCTTTTGTAATTCTCGTGTCACCAAGCAGAAAAAGTGTCGTCACACCGCGATGATTGAGAAGGGGATTTATCACAACGCAGAATAAGGCCACACACATACTGGAAAGAAAGGCTTTGACCGCCCTTCTCCCTCCCACACTCAGGCTGTAATCCGCAAACATCAGAGCGAACATCATAAGGTAAAGCATCGGATGCCCCACCCAGATTAAGAGTATCAGAGTGATGACATAATAGCAGAAAATCGTAAAGGGATGTAATTTTGAAAATGCATTCATCCTGCTCCTCCTTTAGTACTCATAATCATAATAGAATACAATTTTATCCTGATTCTTAACTTTGTACCCACTGGAACCAATTCCCGGCGTAACGCCATTTACCGAATACAACCAGCCACTCTCACTGCCACAATCAAATTCGTACAGATTTCCAATTCCTTTCACATAATAGGTTCCATATAAGGGCGTATAGACGCTGTCCAGTGCAATCCCCTGTTCTTTGCAGATTCGCTTCAACACATCATAGGCGGTCTCCCCTTCCGAAAAGGTGCATTGCCCGGAAAAAAATACACCGGATTTCGGAATAATTTCCTCAATTCCCTCTTTCCAAAGTGACTGCTTGTCCAGTATCGCTTTACACTGAATTTCAAAATCAACGGTATTCCCCTGTGGTTTCGTTGTGCTTGGTACAGCAGAAGGTATCCTGGTTGGTGCCGCCGTTGTCTCCGGTTGTTTTTCCTTTGTGCTTTCTTTCTTTGTCTTCCCGGAAGATTTTTGTTCCGAAACAGATTTGGCAGCAGGTGAGGGAACGGTCGTAGCCTGAACCTCTTCTTTCTTCTGCTCCTTCTCCTCCTTTTTCTTGGATGGCTTCTTGGTAGAAGGTGGTGATGATGGCGTTACCGCCTCTCCTGATACGGAGTTCGTAATCTCATTCGTGCTTTCGGGCACGAGCGCCATATCTTCTTCGGAGGCATAGGTAGGTTCGCCGTTTCCCACTGTTTGCAC
>JALENH010000198.1 GCA_022767895.1 Eubacterium sp. | reverse complement strand
GTCAGAAAGGATGGCATCTATGAATTTTAGCCGCAAAGAGGTAGAAAAGAGGACGCACCGTTTGGAGTCTTCGGCTACCCATCGTTTTCATAAAATGCAACTTATTGGAATCCGCCTGATTCTTGTGGGGCTGGTTTTTCTATGCCTTTTCGCTGCCAGTTTCGTGATTGGCAGTTATTGCAGTATTGTCTCCACAACACCGGACGTTGACTCTGTACAGCTCGTTCCCCAGGGTTACACAACAACCATTGTAGACAGCGAGGGAAACACAATTCAGACTCTGGTGGGAAAAGATGCCAACAGAGAATATGTCACTCTGGATAAAATTCCTGTCAAACTTCAAAATGCCTTTATTGCCATTGAGGATGAACGATTCCGCAAGCACAATGGGGTCGATACCCAAGGTATTCTGCGCGCTTTCACCATGGGACTGCGCAATCGAGGAAATTTTACCCAGGGCGCCAGCACGCTGACACAGCAGCTTCTAAAAAATCAGGTCTTCCAGGGGGGAGAAGAAGACACCTTTTTCCAAAAGTTAAAACGGAAAGTGCAGGAGCAGCACCTCGCCCTACAGATTGAAAAAAAATATACAAAGGACCAGATTTTGGAATATTATCTCAACACCATTAACCTCGGGCAGAATACACTGGGAGTACAAGCGGCCTCAAAACGGTATTTTAATAAAGATGTGTCGAAACTGACATTATCCGAATGTGCCGTACTTGCAGGTATTACACAGAACCCATCGGCTTACAATCCGATTTCACATCCAGGCAAAAACGGCACAAAACGCACTACCGTGCTGACCTATATGAAAAATCAGGGTTATATTTCCAGCGAGGAATACACAGAAGCCATGGGAGATAATGTTTATGACCGCATACAAAAGATAAATCAGGAGACACCAAAGACTTCTTCCATTACCTCCTATTTTACAGATGCACTGACAGAACAGGTTATTCAGGATTTGAAAACCAAGTGTGGCTACACCGAGACACAAGCTTACAACGCCCTATACAGCCGCGGTCTTACCATCTACAGTACGCAGGATCAATCCATGCAGAAGACCGTGGACAAGATGGTAAATGATCCGAAATACTATCCGGCAGATTCACGCTATCAGTTGACATATCAGCTGGTCATCCAGCACAAGGATGGCACACAATTGACCTACTCTTTCTCAGACATGAAAAAGTGGTTTAAAACTACGAAAAAGAAAAAAATATCTTCCTACTACACCAAGAAATCCACTGCGAAAAGACAAATACGGCAATTCCGAAAGGCCATGCTGGAGAAAGACGATAACATACTTTCCGAAACCATAGAGTTAGTGATTCAACCCCAAGTATCTTTTGTTCTTATGGACCAGCATACCGGCTACGTGAAAGCACTTGTTGGTGGACGCGGAGAAAAAACAGGAAGTCGCACACTAAACCGCGCGACAGATTCCGCAAGACAACCAGGGTCTACCTTTAAAATATTGTCCACTTATCTGCCAGCGTTAGACACCTCCGGCATGACACTTGCAACAGTACAGGATGATGCTCCTTTTAACTATCCCGGGACAAAAAGAAAAGTAAAAAACTGGTATGGTTCCTCCTATCGGGGGCTCACTTCTCTCCGGGAAGCAATGGCAGAATCTATGAATGTGGTTGCCGTTAAAACATTAAATGAAATCGGTCCCAAAACCGGATATGATTATTTATTAAATCTAGGTTTTACAACTCTTGTTGATAATTACACCAGCAAAGATGGGAAAACTTACACCGACATTTCCCTCCCTCTTGCCTTGGGCGGTTTAACAAAGGGTGTCACGAATCTGGAACTGACTACCGGATTTGCCGCCATCGCCAACCAAGGACAATATCATCCGGCAACATTCTATACCAAAATTGTGGACCATGATGGAAATGTTCTTCTTGACAACACTGCCGGGACAGATTCCAAGCAGGTTATGAAAGATTCCACCGCCTGGCTGCTGACCAATGCCATGGAAGACGTAATCCACAAAGGTACCGGCGGCAGACTCAAATTCAAGCAGTTAGATATGCCACAGGCCGGCAAAACGGGTACTTCTACCGGCAACCGTGACCTGTGGTTCGTGGGATATACCCCCTATCTGACAGCGGGTATCTGGGGCGGTTACGATGGAGGCGAAAAACAGGAATCCATTACGTATCATAAAGACTTGTGGCGCGACATGATGGAAAAATTAAATCAAGATTGTAGCAAGGTTGATTTTGCAAAACCAGATTCCATAACCAGCGCGGTTATTTGTACCAAATGCGGAAAACTGGCCATCGACGGAATCTGCGAAAATGCTGTGGGCGGCTCCTGTTCCAAAAAGGAATATTTTGCAAAAGATTCTGTCCCCACAGAAAATTGTGACTGCCACGTCCGTTGCAAAATTTGTAAAGCCTCGGGACATCTGGCTGGAGATGGATGCCCGGCCTCTCAGATTTATTCTGCCATTTATCTGCAAAAAAATGAATCCGCACCTACGGCGGATTCATCCCTGATTATCCCAGGTTATCTGGCAGGCTCCTCCTGTCAGATACACAATTAGCGACGCTTTCCCGTTTTTTTGCTTTTCTTCAGTTTCCTTGGTGGAATCAGACATTTTTTATCAAATCCAATCAAATCTTCACGCCCTGCCCGGTGCAGGGCTTCTTTTACCAAATCATAATTTTTCGGATCACGATACTGAATCAAAGCCCGCTGCATAGCTTTCTCATGGGCCGATTTAGGCACATAGACAGGCTTCATAGTCCGCGGATCAAGGCCTGTATAATACATACAAGTGGAAATGGTCGAAGGTGTCGGATAAAAATCCTGAACCTGCTCCGGCATATAACCAAGATCCCGGATATACTCCGCCAGTTTTACCGCCTCCTTCATCGTTGAACCCGGATGAGAAGACATCAGATAAGGCACCACATACTGCTTTTTTCCGGTCAGCCGATTCACCCGCTCATATCGCCTGATAAATTTCGCATAGACCTCATTGGACGGCTTTCCCATGGCGCGAAGGACAGGGTCGGAGACATGTTCCGGCGCCACCCGCAGCTGTCCGCTGATGTGCTCCCTGCACAATTCTTTCAAAAACGTATCATCCGAATCCTGCATGACATAATCAAAACGAATCCCCGAACGCACAAATACTTTTTTCACCCCGGGAAGCCGTTTCAGCTTTCGCAACAACGCCACGTAATCTTTGTGATCCACTTTCAGATTAGGGCACGGTTTTGGAAACAAACACTGCTTTTTTTGACAGACCCCTTTCTCCAACTGTTTTTGGCAGGAAGGATGGCGGAAGTTTCCTGTGGGGCCGCCTACATCATGAATATACCCCTTAAATCCTGTTTTAACAGTTAGCCTTTTCGCCTCTTTTAGTATGGATTCATGGCTTCGTGTCTGCACAATACGCCCCTGATGAAAGGTGAGCGCACAAAAACTACACCCCCCAAAGCACCCCCGGCAGCTCGTGAGGCTAAACTGTATCTCCTGAATGGCTGGCACTCCCCCCATGGCCTCATAGGAGGGGTGGTATGTTCCCACATAGGGATAAGCATAAATATCATCCATCTCCTGGGTGGACAAAGGTTTCGCCGGTGGATTCTGCACCACCAGTACTTTATTTGGATACGGCTCCACCAACGGACGAGCTGTGAACGCATCCGTGTTCTGGTACTGAACCATAAAGCTCTCTGCGTATTTTCGTTTATCAGTCGTGATTTCTTCATAAGATGGAAGCAAAATCGGGTCATACGCACTCAATTCCCCTTCCCGGGTCCGGTACACGGTCCCCGGTACAAAGGTAATATCCTTCACATCCAGTCCACTATCCAGGGCATCCGCAATTTCCAACATGCTCCGCTCCCCCATCCCATAAGAAACGAGATCTGCCCCGGAATCCAACAGAATCGAGCGTTTTACCTTGTCCGACCAATAGTCATAATGAGCCAGCCGACGAAGACTAGCCTCGATTCCACCGATGATAATCGGAGTTTTTTTATAGGTGCGACGAATCAAGTTGGAATAAACAACAGCCGCATAATCGGGCCGTTTTCCCATTTCGCCCCCCGGCGTATACGCATCGGTATGACGCCTCTTTTTGGCAACGGTATAGTGGTTCACCATGGAATCCATATTGCCGCCACACACAAGAAAGGCAAGCCGGGGTTCACCGAGCCGGGAAATACTGGAATCCTCTTTCCAATCCGGCTGGGCAATCATCCCAACTTTATACCCATGTGCCTCCAGATGACGGCTGATAATCGCAGGTCCAAAGGAGGAATGATCTACATAGGCATCTCCAATAATAAAGACAAAGTCACACTGCGCCCACCCCCGACGCTTCATGTCTTTTTTTGAAACCGGTAGAAATTCCCTGTCAATCTCTCTGTCGGCTATTATTTTCTCCTGTGTCATGGTTATCTCCCTCTATTCTTTTTCCTTGAAAAATTGTACCACCGCCCGGGCCGCCTGCGCATTCATTTCCGGAATCTCCAAAAGTTCTTCTTCACTTGCCTGTCTGATATCCTCCAGCGAATCAAAGGTCCGCATAAGCGCTTTCCTCCTTGTGGCTCCAATCATGGGAATATCATCCAGAATGGAATGCACCTGAGTCTTACTTCGAATCTGCTTGTGGTACTCAATGGCAAACCGATGTGTCTCATCCTGAATTCGGGTAATCAACCGAAATCCCTGACCATGCGTGTCGATGGGAATTTCTTCATTGTGAAAATAAAATCCTCTTGTACGGTGGTGGTCATCCTTCACCATACCGCAAACAGGTATACTTATATCTAGATTTAACAACACTTCTTCAGCAATATTGACCTGCCCTTTTCCGCCATCCATAAAAATAATATCCGGAAGATTGCGGAAGGAATCCAGCTCGGACAACCCTTCTCTCCGGCTGTGTTCAAAACGTCTGGTAAGCATTTCCCGCATAGCTCCATAATCATCCGGCCCGCTGACCGACCGAATCCGGAATTTTCGATAATCATTTTTCTTAGCCTTTCCATTCTCAAAAACCACCATGGAGCCCACCGTCTCGAATCCGTTGATATTCGATATATCATAGGATTCCACCCGGTTCAGCCCGGCAAGGCCCAAAAGACGTTGTATCTCCTCCATGGCACCAATGGTCCGTGCACGCTCCTCCTTGAGTTTCTCGGCATCCTTCAGAAGAACCATCCGCGCATTCCGTTTCGCCAATTCCAACATCCGCTCTTTCTGTCCTCTCTGCGGATAGCGGAAGTACACTTTACGACCGCGCTTTACAGACAGCCACTGAAGAATTGCCTCCTCATCCTCAATTGCCTGCTCCAGCCAGATTTCTTTTGGAATGTAAGGCGTCCCGGCATACATCTGTTTCACAAAGGCAGACAATACAGCGCTGTCCGACTCTTCCAATGTCCCTGTAAGATAATAATGCTCCCTCCCAAGCATCTTGCCGCCACGAATAAAAAACACCTGAACCACAGCATCTTCTTTTTCCCGTGCCATAGCCACGATATCCCGGTCCTCCCAATCCTCCGATGTAATTTTCTGTCGTTCCGTCACCTGTTTTACGCTTTGAATCAAATCCCGGTACTGAGCAGCTTCCTCAAACTTCATTTCCGCAGACACCTGCATCATCTTCTCTTCCAGTTCCTTCAGTACCGATTTGGTGTCTCCCTGTAAAAACCTCAAGGCCTTGTCAAAATTCTCCCGATATTCCTCCTGCGGCACATTTCCCTGACAGGGCGCGGGACACTGTCCAATCTCATGGTACAGGCATGGTCTCTCTTTGCCAAAATCCCGGGGCAGAACCCGGTGACAGTTCCGTAGATGGAAAAGCTGATTAACCAGTTCAATGGTATCCCGAATCGCCTTCCCGCTCGTAAAGGGGCCAAAATATTTGCAACCATCGCGTTTCATCTGCCGTGCAAAAAGAAGCCTTGGATAGGCTTCTTGAACCGTTGCTTTTAAAAAAGGATAGGATTTTCCATCCTTCAGCATCGTATTGTAGCGCGGGCTGTGTTCCTTAATCAGATTACACTCCAACACAAGTGCCTCCAGCTCACTGTCCGTCACAATATACTCAAACCAGGCAATCCGGTCAATCATCCGGGCAATCTTCGGAGTCACATTACGGCTTTTCTGGAAATACTGCCGCACACGGTTTTTCAAATTCACCGCTTTCCCTACATAAATAATCTCATCCGTCTTGTCATGCATGAGATAAACGCCGGGTTTATCCGGCAGTTTTTTTAATTCCTCTTCCCGATTAAACATGGTTACCAATCCTTTATAAAACGTTCAATCACATCTACCAGGCCATCCTCGTCACAGGATGGCGCAATGTAATCTGCTTTCTCTTTCAAAGCCTCCGGGGCATTGGCCATGGCAACACCAAGTCCCGCATACTCAATCATGGGCAAATCATTGAAACCGTCCCCACAGCAAACCATCTGGGTTCGCCGGTAACCAAGACGTTCCAGAAGTTTCGACACACCATACGCCTTGTCCACACCGGGAGGCATCATTTCCAAATAAAAACCCTCTGAACGATACACCGAAAGCCGTCCTGCAAAATCTTTCGCTGCCTTTTTCTCCAGCTCTGCCAGATGCTCCGGCTCCCCGGTGAGAATACATTTATTTCCGGCAAAATTCACATCCCGGTGAAAATCCTCCGGCACCCAAATGGGAATGTCACACCCCTTGGCATCCACGACAATATAAGGATCTGTATCACTGTGCGCTACAATCTGCCCCTCATGATAGGTCAATATCCCGGTGCCCTCCTGTAAGGAATAATCATACAGTTCATGAAGCATCCCCGCCGGCAGAGAGATATCGTAAATCACCTCTCCCGTGGCAAAATTCGTAATCCTGCCACCATTAAAGGAAATGATATAGCCACCATACCGGTCAAGACCGATAGCAGCTGCCTGATGGCGGATTCCCTCCGTACAGCGTCCGGAAGCAATCGCCACCTTGATGCCCTGCTCCTGACATTCCAAAATAGCGTCCCGCGTCCGGTCTGTAATCTCCTTTTTTGTATTTACCAGTGTGCCGTCTACATCCAGCACCAACAACTCATATGCCATTACTGTTCCTCAATCCCGACTTCGTTTTGTTCCGGCTCGTCCTCTTCCTGAATCTTGCCCTCGGCATTTCTCTTTTTCAGCTTAATACCGGTAATCTCTTCATAAATCTCCACAAATTCTTTACCGGTAATGGTTTCTTTCTCAATCAGATGCTCTGCCAGCTTGTCCATGACTTCCTGATTCTCTTCAATACAGGAAACCGCTTTGTCATAGCAGTCATTGAGAATAGACATCACTTCGGCATCAATTTCGCTTTCCGTCGCCTCGCCGCAATTCAGCACCGGACGACCATCCAAATAACGGCTCTGCACCGTCTCAAGGCCCATCATACCGAATTTGCTGCTCATACCATACTGGGTCACCATAGAGCGGGCAATGGAGGTTGCTTTCTCAATATCATTGGAGGCTCCGGTGGTAATATCGTCAAACTTCACCTGCTCAGCAGCACGTCCACCCATGAGCGTAACAATTTCGGAAATCAGTTCTTCTTTCTTCATCAGATATTTTTCTTCTTCCGGGACCTGCATCACATAGCCAAGCGCTCCCATGGTACGGGGAACTATGGTAATTTTCTGCACCGGTTCAGCATGTTTTAAATTCGTGGCCACAAGAGCATGTCCAATCTCATGGTACGCCACAATCGCTTTCTCTTCTTTGCCGAGAATACGGTCTTTCTTTTCCTTACCGGCAAGGACAACCTCAACCGCTTCAAACAAATCCTTCTGGCTGACTACCTGACGCCCGTCTTTCACGGCCATAATGGCGGCTTCATTCACCATATTAGCGAGATCCGCCCCCACAGCTCCGGATGTGGCAAGTGCAATCTCTTCCAAATCTACCGTATCATCCATCAGAACATCATGGGAATGTACTTTCAAAACATCCACACGACCTTTCAAATCCGGCTTTTCCACAATAATCCGGCGATCAAAACGCCCCGGACGAAGGAGTGCCTTATCCAGCACTTCCGGGCGGTTCGTGGCACCGAGAATAATAATTCCCTTGGAGGAATCAAAGCCGTCCATCTCGGAAAGCAGCTGATTCAATGTCTGTTCTCTCTCATCATTGCCACCGCCATACTGGCTGTCACGGCTTTTACCGATGGCATCAATCTCATCTATGAAAATAATACACGGTGCCATGGAAGTCGCCTGCTTAAACAAATCCCTGACACGGGATGCACCTACGCCCACAAACATTTCCACAAAATCGGAACCGGAAAGAGAGAAGAACGGAACCCCGGCCTCTCCTGCCAGTGCTTTGGCAAGCAATGTCTTACCAGTACCGGGAGGTCCCACAAGCAGGGCTCCTTTCGGCAGTCTGGCACCAATTTTCTTGTATTTATCAGGATTTTTCAAAAAATCCACCAGCTCGGTCAAAGACTCCTTGGCCTCTTCTTCACCAGCCACATCCTGAAAGGTCACGCCTGTCTTTTTTTCCACATACATTTTGGCGTTGGATTTACCTACACCACCCATGATTCCTCCGCCTTTGGTAGCCGACCGCATAAAAAACCATAACAGCACCCACAACGCTACAATCGGCAGGAGATACGACAGAAGGAAATCCATGATTCCGGAACTGCTCTGAATCTCCGCCGTAAATTCCACACCGTACTTATTCAGCAAATCCTGTACCAGCTTCTCGTCATTGACATAACCGGTATAATACGTCACGGTCAGCATAGCAATCTTTTCTTTGGTCTTTGGCTCAATCACAATCATATTGGATTGAAACGTTACTTTCTGCACCTGATCCTTCTTCAGCATCTCGATAAATTTCGTATACGTAATCTCTTTTTCGGTATTCCGCTGAATCTCCGCATTTAAAAAGAAAATCAGACCAATGGCAAACACAGCCGCCATAATACAAATAAGCAGATTGGTCCTGTTTCTTTTCTTTTTATTGGGATCATTGTTATTTCTATTATTATTGTTATAATCCATTTTTTTGTCCTTTCATTGGTTCTGTTGCTATCCACCCATAAGAGCTTCATTTAATAAGTATAAAAGATTTTCCAAGATAAATCAATGGTTAGTCTGTGAAAGATTAGTGAATTTGACACTTGAAACAAGGCGAAAAAAAGGGTATACTAGAAACGTATTTGTTTTATTTTGAAAAAGTAAGGAGCTGTTGCTCCAGAATGGAGATTAAAATGGCTGTAAAGTACGTTTTTGTAACAGGCGGTGTTGTTTCCGGACTCGGCAAAGGAATCACCGCAGCTTCACTGGGACGATTGTTGAAGATGCGTGGCTACAAAGTCACCATGCAGAAATTTGATCCTTATATCAATATTGATCCCGGTACCATGAACCCGATTCAGCACGGTGAGGTATTTGTTACCGACGATGGTGCCGAGACCGACCTGGATTTGGGACACTATGAGCGCTTCATCGATGAGAGCCTCACCAAGCAGAGTAATGTCACCACCGGTAAAGTATACTGGTCCGTTCTCTCCAAAGAACGTCGTGGCGATTACGGCGGCGGTACGGTTCAGGTGATTCCTCATATTACCAATGAATTAAAGAGCCGTTTCTACCGCAATGACGGAGTCAAGGAAACACAAATTGCCATCATCGAAGTAGGTGGCACCGTGGGTGACATTGAGAGTCAGCCGTTTCTGGAAGCAATCCGCCAGTTCCAGCTGGATGTAGGACACGAAAACGCTATCTTGATTCATGTAACACTGGTGCCGTATCTGAAGGCATCTCAGGAATTGAAATCCAAGCCTACCCAGGCAAGTGTTAAGGAACTACAGGGCATGGGAATTCAGCCGGATGTCGTTGTATGCCGTACTGAGATTCCTCTGGACAAGGCAATCCGTGACAAGATTTCTTTGTTCTGTAATGTGCCAAATAGTCAGGTTATTCAGAACCTGGACGTGGAGACGCTGTATGAAGTTCCTCTTGCCATGGAAAAAGAACACCTGGCAGAGACCGTATGTAAATGCCTTCATCTGGATTGTCCGGAACCGGACATCAAAGGCTGGGAAGACATGGTGGATTCCATTAAAAATCTGAGCAAAGAAGTAACCGTTGCCCTCGTCGGCAAATATACCGCTCTGCACGATGCCTATATCAGTGTAGTAGAGTCATTAAAGCATGGTGGTTTCGCCCACAATGCGCAGGTCAATATTAAGTGGATCAATTCAGAAGAAGTGACACCGGATAACGTGGCTGAACAGTTGGCAGATGTCAGCGGAGTTCTCGTACCCGGTGGTTTTGGTGACCGCGGCATCGACGGCAAGATTTATGCGATTCAATATGCCCGAGAAAACAACATCCCATTTCTGGGACTCTGTCTCGGCATGCAACTGTCCATCGTTGAATTTGCCCGCAATGTCGTTGGCTGGAATGATGCCCACAGCGCTGAACTGGATCCTTCCACAACACATCCGGTCATCCACCTCATGCCGGATCAGAATGGTGTAGAGGATATCGGCGGTACACTCCGTCTCGGCTCTTATCCCTGTGTGCTGGCTAAAGACAGCAAAGCATATGCCCTTTACGGACAGGAGACCATTCACGAGAGACACCGTCACCGTTACGAAGTCAACAACTATTACCGCGACGATTTGGAAAAACACGGCATGAAACTCTCCGGTCTGTCACCGGACGGCCGCATCGTGGAGATGTTGGAAATTCCCGATCATCCGTGGTTCGTTGCCACACAGGCACACCCGGAATTCAAATCCAGGCCCAATCACCCACATCCTCTGTTCAAGGGATTTGTGGGAGCAGCCATGGAATACCAGAAATAGTTAATTACCCGGCTGCCGCATTAAAATGCGGCAGCTTTTTTTGATATATTTTGCCCAAAAAAGAATTTCTAATTGACTTTTTTCGTCGTTTTTGGTATAATAAAGAAAAAATGTCAAAAATATTTGACATACAAATGGAGGAAAGTTTTATGGCAGATCAACAGAAAATTGACATGTTTATTATGACAAACCAAAAGTATTTTCCAGAAGAGAAAATGGTTTATCTGAAAGATAAACTTCGCACACTGGATGACGAAAAGTTTTCGCTGGTTTCAACAATGGAGTTTAAGGATCCAACAACACTTTTGTTAATTTCCATTTTCGTAGGCGGATTGGGTATTGATCGTTTCATGTTAGGCGACACAGGCATGGGTGTTCTTAAGCTTTTGACCGGCGGTTGCTGCGGTGTCCTCGCTATTATTGATTGGTTTACAATTTCTAAGAAAGCAAAAGAAACTAATTTCAACAAGTTGATGACATTAATCTAAGATGCCATGGCGCAGTTGTTTTTTTAAACATGTACGATTCGTCGTATGTATTGTATGTGTTTGGATTTTGTTTATTGCATTACATATACCTTGTCCGATACAGTACTTTTTAGGTGTGCCTTGCCCGACCTGCGGCGTGAGCCGCGCGTTGATTGCTTTGCTGCATGGGGATATACAAGAATATTATGAAATGCAACCGATGGCGTTACCACTTGTTCTGACGGTTGTTGTATGTATGCATTTATCCAAAATGCCAACTAAAATCAAACGATTTGCGGTAATTTTTGCGACAATTGTATTGGCACTCAATACAATTCTATATGTTGCAAAGATTGTAGAGTTATGAACATTGTGTAATAAGCATAACAGCACCATCTATTTTGCAGATGGTGCTGTTTTATGTTCACGAGCAGTTTCTTGTCCCCGCACACGCCGGACAAATTCCTGTATCTTCTCCCGACTCTTCCCCACACCATTGTCGTTTTCCACGCCCGAACTGGTATCCACACCATCAATCCGGTCCCCCAGCACACGTATCGCCTCTCCCACATTGTCCGGGTTCAGTCCACCTGCCAGAAGAATCATTTTCTCCGTAACCGGCAGTTCCTTCAACACCGACCAGTCAAACACCTGACCGCTGCCGGGTTGCTGCGCATCCAGCACAACCCCCACTACCTGGTCCATCTGCTCATAATGGGAAAACGCTTCCAAATCACTGACATTAAATGCTTTCAGCACAGGAATAGAAATTTTTCGTATCACTTCATCATCAATCCTACCATGAATCTGGACAAGGGAAAATCCTGCTGCCTCGATTGCCTCCAGTTGTTCCGCCCCGGGACTGACCGTCACCGCCACCGCACGGATGGACGCAGGCAGAAGCCGGATTAAATCCCGTGCCCGTTCCAACGGAATATTTCTTTTACTCTTCGGAAAAAACTGCACAAAGCCGGCGTAATCTACTCCGGCTTCTGCAAGGTATTCAATTTCAGCTTCTGTGGTGATACCACAGATTTTGATTTTTTTTGTGTGCATGGTGGTGCTCCATTTCTCGTCTACTTTTTTTATTATAGGACACCACATATTTTCTGTAAACCATTTTCTCACCTTTCAGTGACATCCTCTGCACTTACTGCAGTCTCCCCCACAGTTTCCCTTCCCCTGTCTGTGATTCTTTACCATACTCCACACAATTCCGCCTACGAGTGCAAGAACAACAGCACCCACAAAAATTGTTCCCATCATATGACACCCCCTATTTGGATGCGGCAAAGCCAGTCTTGCCACTAAGTTTCAACGTGTCACTTTCCTTATACGGGCGGACCATAAGATAAATCAGGCCCGCAATCAACAGAAAGGCAACCACTGTCCATACACGGAACACCCCAGTGCACAGCAGTCCGATATTGTAAATAATCAGAGCAGCTACATAGGCAAATACACACTGATAAGTGATGGCGAATGCCGTCCATTTCCCATTATTCATCTCCCGGCGGATTGCACCAATTGCAGCAAAACAAGGTGCGCATAGCAGATTGAAGGCAAGAAATGCATAACCGGCAATCGGTGTCATACCCTCGAAATCCAATACGCCGAATACACCAACCACTTCTTCTTTTGCCACAAGTCCCATAACCGTAGCGATAGCTGCCTTGATATCAGCGAAGCCAAGAGGAGCAAAAATCCATTTGATGGCATTCCCAACGTATCCAAGGATGCTGTTCTCCAAATCCATTCCTTCATGGAAACCAAAGCTTCCATCCTGCACACCGAAGTTGGATCCCAGCCAGATGATGATGGAGGCCAGCAGGATAATGGTACCTGCTCTCTTGATAAAGGACCAGCCACGCTCCCACATACTGCGGAGCACAGAACCTGCCGTCGGCAGATGATAAGTCGGCAGTTCCATCACAAATGGTGCCGGTTCACCGGCAAACAGTCTTGTCTTCTTCAATATAATACCTGACATTATGATTGCTGCAATTCCGAGGAAATAAGCACTTGGTGCCACCCACCAGGCACCACCAAACAAGGCGCTTGCAATCAGGGCGATAATCGGCATCTTGGCTCCGCAGGGAATAAATGTCGTGGTCATAATCGTCATCTTGCGGTCACGGTCATTTTCAATGGTTCTGGACGCCATGACACCCGGCACACCACAGCCGGTACCAATCAACATCGGGATAAAGGATTTGCCCGACAAACCAAACCGGCGGAAAATACGGTCCATAATAAAGGCAATACGCGCCATGTAGCCGCACCCCTCCAAAAATGCCAGGAAAATAAACAGTACTAACATCTGAGGCACAAAGCCAAGGACAGCTCCCACACCGCCAACGATACCATCCACAATCAGTCCACGAAGGAACGGTGCACAACCAATGGCATCCAAACCACTTCCCACCAGTTCACCAACTCCCGGCACCCAAATTCCATAATCTGCCGGTTCTACCGGATTATCAAACTCTCCCTCTTCATCCAGCGGCAAAACAGCATCCAGGGCATAACCTTTCTCTGCCAGATCTTCTCCGTAGGAGCCGTATGCTTCTTCGAAAGCTCCAAAATCCTCTTCTTCCATGGCACTCTGCAATTCCTCGGCACCAATTACATTCGCATCTGCCGCTGCCGCATCCACTACCGCCTTTGCCTCATCCGTAAACACATTGGCAGAGGCCCACTCATCGATTGCCGCGTCGCAGTCATCACGCCCAATACCGGCAAGATACCAGCCATCTCCAAAAAGCCCGTCATTGGTCCAATCTGTCACCAATGTACCTACCGATGTCACCGATACATAATAAACCACAATCATAATCAGGGCAAAAATCGGAAGAGCCAGAATACGGTTGGTTACAATCCGGTCGATTTTATCCGAAATCGTCATTTTTCCGGTCTTCGCCTTCGTGCAGCAATCCCCGATAATGGATGTAATATAGCCATACCTCTCATTGGTAATAATACTCTCCACATCGTCATCAAAAGACTCTTCAAGAGAGGCAATCTCAGCTTCCACATCCGGCGCAGACTTCATCTGGTCTACAATTTTGTCATCCCGCTCCAAAAGCTTAATGGCAAAAAACCGTTTCAGTTCCTCCGGAACATCGGTCCCCAGCATAGTCTCCACAGAGTGAATCGCCAACTCCACATCTTCTGCAAATTCATGAACCGGCGGTTCACAGGATTTTCTCGCTGCATCCACCGCCTTTCTGGCTGCTTGTTCAATCCCCGTTCCCTTCAGTGCGGAAATTTCCACCACATCACATCCCAGCTTTTTACTCAGCTGTTCCACACGGATGGTATCACCATTTTTCTTTACTACATCCATCATATTGACAGCCATCACCACCGGGATTCCTAATTCCAGAAGCTGTGTGGACAAATACAGATTTCTCTCAATATTCGAGCCATCCACAATATTCAGAATCACATCAGGTCTCTCCTGAATGAGATAATTCCTGGCGACGACCTCCTCAAGCGTATACGGCGAAAGAGAATAGATACCCGGCAAATCGGTAATCGTCACATCAGTACTCCCCCCGGTGAAATTCTTCTTTAACTTTCCTTCTTTCTTCTCTACGGTCACGCCGGGCCAGTTCCCTACGAACTGATTGGCACCGGTCAAAGCATTGAACAGCGTCGTTTTACCACTGTTCGGATTGCCGGCAAGAGCAATTGTAATAGACATTTTTCGTTTCTCCTTTTCTTCGTTTAATAACCCTATCAGATATTTGTTACAACTTCCTTTCGTTAGTTTTGACTAACCTTTCCGTAAAAAAAATTTTATCCCACCTCTATCATCTCGGCATCTGCCTTACGCAGCGACAACTCATAGCCCCGCACCGTAATTTCCACCGGATCTCCCAAAGGCGCCACCTTTCTCACAAAGACCTCAACGCCTTTGGTAATGCCCATATCCATAATACGCCTTTTTACCGGACCTGTTCCGGTCAACTTCTGCACCTTCACTTTGTTGCCGGGAGCCACCTCTCTCAATGTCATGCTTTTTCCTCCTTAAATCATTATCTTGTTTGCCATATCTCTACCCAGAGCGACACGGGAATCTTTCACATTCAGAATCATATTCCCGCTAATCTCGGAAACTACTGTTACCATACCGCCGGTAACAAACCCCAGATTCTCGAGAAATTTTTTCGTGTCTTCCCTGCCACCGATTCTTTTAATCGTATTGGATTCACCAATTTTCGCCATCGTCAAAGGCATCATTCACTCATCCTTTCTCTCCTGCGCCGTCGAGCAACATAGCGGCTGATAATGAATTCTACAACTTACGCTAGTTAGTATATACTAACTTATATTAGAAGTCAAGAACTTTTTTTATTGTAAAATGTTACTGCCGGTTAAAATGATTTGATTCACAGACCAAATAATGATATACTACTATAAAAAGTAGACATGTGAGGGGTTACTATGAAAAAGAAATACAATGAATCGGCTGAAGATTATTTAGAAACAATCCTCATGCTAAGCAAAAAGCTTCCCGTAGTCCGGTCTGTGGACATCGCCACGGAAATGGATTTCAAAAAGTCCAGCGTCAGTGTTGCCATGAAAAATCTCAGGGAGAAGGGGCACATTACGGTAACCGATGCCGGCTATATTTATCTTACTGATTCCGGCAAAGAGATTGCGGATATGATTTACGAACGGCATGACGTGTTGACACATTATCTGATGTCATTGGGCGTTCCGGAAGCTATCGCAGCCGAAGACGCCTGCAAGATTGAACATATCATCAGCAAAGAAAGCTTTCAGGCCATCAAAAATACATATAGCAAAAAATCCTAAGAAAGACTCTTAGGATTTTTTTACACGTACGTGAGAGGATTCGAACCCCCGACACCTTGGTCCGTAGCCAAGTGCTCTATCCAGCTGAGCTACACGTACAACGCAAGTATTATATTACTTCAATCGAGAACAAAAGTCAAGCACTTTTTTAGCAAAATATT
>JALENH010000323.1 GCA_022767895.1 Eubacterium sp. | reverse complement strand
ATGGAGTGGATGTTGGCGTCGCAGTAGGAACACTCGTTGGAGTAGATGTTGGTGTTGCAGTAGGAGTGTCATCCGTTACGGTAACAATCGCATAAGGGCGGGAGATGTCATAATGAATACCATCCGCTGCTTTTCGGTAAGCAGATAACACATATTTTCCTGCTGTTTGAAAAGTAAGAGATGCTGTGCCAGTGTCATCTGTTTTTGCTGAAACCGTTGCATTCTTTTCTGTTGCGGTACTGGTTTCATCGGTATAGGCTGTGGCAATCACAGAAGCATCTTTCATCTCTTTTATGACACTATTGTAATCCTCGTCATAGCCAAGCCCTTTCAAACCGAGAGAAAGAGAGGTATTCTTTTTAACCGTATATTTATTCTGGTCAAAATAGGTATAATTTGTCTCAACATTATTGGGCCAGTCACCGCCGCCCCAGATACCGTAGAGAGTGATGGAGTCAGATGTTTTCAGCTCATAGGATCCCATTCCTACGTTAGGTGAAGTATTATTTACCGCATACATCCAGGAAGTTCCGTCCTGCGTTCCGGCAGATGGGCTTCCGTCAGAAGTACCATCGGTATTGATGCCTTCTACATACAGCCCGTATTGGGATTGGGAAGCTTTAATATAGTTTCTCATTGTTTCATCGGTGGCACCTTTTTTCTCTGTGAGATATTTTGCCAAGGCATGTAAAGGTGTCAGAGTTTCCGTTTCCAATCCGATGCCGTAATCTTTTTTATCTGCATCGGTCAGAGTAACCTGGACAGGTGGAACCAGTGTTGCTTCATCCTGCTCCACACGAAGTGTAACAGTGATAGAAGATTCCGCTTTTGCTGCAAAGCCCTGGATCATGGTAAGTGCCATGACAAAGACTAAGAGCAGAGATAATAGTTTCTTTTTGTTTTTCATAGAAAAACCTTCTTTCTCGCGTATCGCGTATTTTTTTCGTGGTATATGCGATAACATAAGAAAAGCCCTGCATTCCCGAAAAAAGGGCGTGACAGGACCTGTGATGACTAAGAATAGTTAGTCAAAACATTTCCTCTCCCTCCGAAAGGTCACATTTCACACCATAGGGCAGGTCTTCCGACTTAAGGATCTTCTGGGGCAACATAAAATGTTGCGCTATGTACACCTTCCCAGCAAAAGCCAGTGGCATAATCGTACATTCCATCCCCTCATACGGCAGCGGGGGCTGTGGCGGACTCTCACCGCCTTCCCTATTAATCTCTCGCGAGAACCATATGGCAACTTATGTTACGCTTCACAAAGTAAAGGGCTGTAAAGCGTAACTAAACTATACCATCGCAAGATATTATACCAGTGCTTGACATATTTGTCCATTGTTTGTTACTCTGTTAGATGAATTGTTTGTGAAAGGAGGCCTAGCCATGAAATGGAATCAAAAAGGAATTTTGGTTTGTGTTCTTTTGTTTGCCGCCGTTCTCGGCGTGATGATTGTGCAAACAGTGGGAAACGGCACAAAAAAAGAAGAACCTACCTATGCCTCCGAAGAAGATATGGCGCTCGTGCCCGAAAGCACGAATGAGATTACAAACTCCGTGTCAGGAGAGGCGGTAACGCCATCATCACCACCTTCTACCAAGAAGCCATCCAAGAAAAAGGAGGAGAGGGAGCAGAAGAAAGAAGAGGTTCAGGCTACGACCGTTCCCTCACCTACTGCCAAATCTGTTCCGAAACAAAAA
>JALENH010000171.1 GCA_022767895.1 Eubacterium sp. | reverse complement strand
TTAATAACCGCATAACGCCTGTTCAGCGTAGGCATTGGACTTACGTTAGCTTTGCTATGCCATAAAAAGCATCTTCTAACAAAGAGAAGCAGCCAACTGCCAAATCCTATTTTTAAATCAATGCGTTTTGCTCATCTCTCTCTTTTTTCTATTATATAACAACAGCTTAGGATAAATCCAGTAAAATTTATCGAAGTTGTTTCTTTCTCGTAGAAAGTGAAAAAAATGGAAAAAAACTGGACGGGGTGCGAATTGTAACAAAAAATAGAAAAAAGTACCAAACAAATGCTTGACACCTTACTACATTTGTGGTACGATAGAAAATGCACTATTGTGGTATGGTAGGCGCATTATCCCTACTAGATATATAGTATACCACAGTTTTGTAGAAAAGACAAGGAGTGAAATCATCAATGGAGAAAAACAGAATACGCCCTGTCCATGCGGGCAAAGGTGTGAGAATGAGTTACTCGAAACAGAAAGAAGTACTGGAGATGCCAAATCTCATTGAGGTTCAGACAGATTCGTACAAATGGTTTCTGGAAGAGGGCTTAAATGAAGTATTCCGCGACATTTCGCCAATTGCGGATTACAATGGCAATTTGAGTCTGGAATTTGTCAGCTTTGAGTTGTGCAGAGATGATGTGAAATATTCCATCGAGGAGTGTAAGGAGCGTGATGCTACCTATGCAGCACCATTGAAAGTCAAGGTGAGACTCCATAATAATGAAACAGAGGAGATCAGTGAACATGACATTTTCATGGGAGATCTTCCCCTTATGACAGCAACAGGTACGTTCATTATCAACGGTGCAGAGCGTGTTATTGTAAGTCAGCTGGTTCGTTCCCCTGGCATTTATTATGGCATTGCCCATGATAAGATTGGTAAAGAGCTGTATTCTTCCACTGTCATTCCTAACCGTGGTGCATGGTTAGAGTATGAGACAGACTCCAATGATATATTTTACGTTCGTGTAGATAGAAATAGAAAGGTGCCGATTACGGTGCTGATTCGTGCCCTGGGTGTTGGGACAGATCAGGAAATTCTCAACATGTTCGGAGAGGAGCCGAAGATTTTAGCCAGTATCGAGAAAGACCCTTCCAAGAATTACCAGGATGGTCTGCTGGAACTGTATAAGAAGCTCCGCCCGGGCGAACCGCTTGCGGTAGATAGTGCAGAGAGCCTGATTAACAATATGTTCTTTGATGTAAGACGTTACGACCTGGCGAAAGTCGGACGCTACAAGTTTAATAAGAAACTGGCGTTCCGCAACCGTATCGCCGGCTTTACTCTTGCGGAGGATGCAGTGAGCCCTGAGACGGGAGAAGTCATTGCTGAAGCAGGTACTGTTGTGACAGAAGAACTGGCAACGGAGATTCAGAATGCCGCTGTTCCATTTGTGAAAATGGAGACGGAGGAAGGACATGTGGTAAAAGTTCTTTCCAATATGATGGTAGATTTGAACAGTTTCCTTCCGAAAGCAGATAAGAAGGAGCTTGGCGTTACCGAGGAAGTTTATTATCCGGAATTGAAGAAGATTCTGGAGGAGAATAAAAAGGCAGAGGATCGCTATGAAGCAATCCGCAGAAGTATTCCTCTCCTGATTCCGAAACACATTACGAAGGAAGATATTTTCGCGTCCATTAACTATAATATACATCTGGAGTATGGGCTTGGAAACGATGATGATATTGACCATTTGGGCAACCGTCGTATCCGTGCCGTTGGCGAACTGCTTCAGAACCAGTACCGTATCGGTCTGTCCCGTATGGAGCGTGTGGTACGTGAGAGAATGACAACACAGGACATTGAGGGCATTTCCGCTCAGTCCCTGATTAATATCAAACCGGTGACGGCTGCTGTGAAGGAGTTCTTTGGAAGTTCCCAGTTGTCCCAGTTCATGGATCAGAACAACCCGTTGTCCGAGCTGACTCACAAACGTCGTCTGTCCGCTCTGGGACCAGGTGGTCTGTCCCGTGATCGTGCCGGATTTGAGGTCCGTGACGTACACTATTCCCATTACGGAAGAATGTGTCCGATCGAGACGCCTGAAGGACCGAACATCGGTCTGATTAACTCGCTGGCTTCCTATGCGAGAATCAATGAATACGGATTTGTTGAGGCTCCTTACCGTAAGGTGGACAAATCAGATCCGCAAAATCCGTGTGTCACGGATGAAGTTGTCTATATGACGGCGGATGAGGAAGACCGTTATCATGTTGCACAGGCGAATGAGCAGCTGGATGACGAGGGACATTTTGTACGTAAAAATGTTTCCGGACGTTTCCGCGAAGAAACATCCGAATTTGAAAGAAGTAAAATTGATTACATGGATGTGTCTCCGAAGATGGTATTCTCGGTGGCTACTGCCATGATTCCTTTCCTGGAAAATGATGATGCGAACCGTGCTTTGATGGGTTCCAACATGCAGCGTCAGGCAGTGCCTCTGTTGATGACGGAGGCGCCGGCAGTAGGAACAGGTATGGAAATGAAGGCAGCCGTTGATTCTGGTAACTGTGTTGTGGCCAAAGAAGGCGGTGTTGTAGAACGTGCTGAATCAAATCGGATTCTTATTCGTAAGAAAGATGGCAATGTAGATGAATACAAATTGTCTAAGTTTGTGCGAAGCAATCAGGGTACCTGCATGAATCAGAGACCGATTGTTTCCAAAGGAGAAGAGGTTGAGGCCGGACAGGTTATTGCAGACGGTCCATCTACTTCCGGCGGCGAAATCGCCCTTGGTAAGAACCCATTGATTGGTTTCATGACCTGGGAAGGTTACAACTACGAGGATGCCGTTCTGCTCAGTGAGAGACTGGTGCAGGAGGATGTTTATACTTCTGTTCATATCAATGAATATGAGACAGAAGCCCGTGATACGAAACTGGGACCGGAGGAAATTACCCGTGATGTACCGGGAGTTGGTGACGATGCACTGAAAGACCTGGATGAGAGAGGTATCATCCGTATTGGTGCAGAGGTTCGTGCCGGTGATATTTTGGTTGGAAAGGTTACTCCGAAGGGAGAGACCGAACTTACGGCAGAGGAAAGACTTCTTCGTGCGATTTTCGGAGAAAAGGCAAGAGAAGTGCGTGACACCTCTCTCCGCGTTCCTCATGGTGAATTTGGTATCGTTGTGGATGCGAAAGTATTTACCCGCGAGAATGGAGATGAACTGTCTCCTGGTGTAAATCAGACAGTCCGCATTTACATTGCACAGAAGAGAAAAATTCAGGTTGGTGACAAGATGGCGGGCCGTCATGGTAACAAGGGTGTCGTTTCCCGCGTGCTTCCGGTGGAGGATATGCCGTTCCTGCCGAATGGCCGTCCGTTGGACATCGTGCTGAATCCGCTGGGTGTGCCGTCTCGTATGAATATCGGACAGGTGCTGGAGATTCACTTGAGTCTGGCTGCCAAAGTGCTGGGATTCAATGTGGCAACGCCGGTCTTTGACGGTGCCAACGAGATTGATATTATGGATACCCTGAAGCTGGCCAATGATTATGTCAATACACCGCTGGATGAGTTTGAAAAGAAATATAAAGATGTTCTTGATCCGGAAGTGATGGATTACCTGCTGACGAATGAAGAATATCGTAAAGAATGGGCAGGAGTGCCGATTAAGGAAGATGGTAAGGTGCAGCTTCGTGACGGACGTACCGGTGAATATTTCGACGGTGAAGTTACGATTGGTTTCATGCATTACCTGAAACTCCACCATCTGGTTGATGACAAGATACATGCCCGTTCTACCGGTCCTTACTCATTGGTAACGCAGCAGCCGCTGGGTGGTAAAGCACAGTTCGGTGGACAGCGTTTCGGAGAGATGGAGGTATGGGCACTGGAAGCGTATGGCGCTGCCTATACTCTGCAGGAAATTCTGACTGTGAAGTCGGATGATGTAGTCGGACGTGTAAAGACATACGAAGCAATTATCAAAGGCGACAATATTTCCGAGCCTGGCATACCTGAGTCCTTTAAGGTATTGCTGAAAGAACTGCAGGCTCTGGGATTGGATGTGTCTGTTCTGGATGAGGATGGCAATGAGGTTCAGATGAGTGAGACCTTGGAGGAAAGCTCTGGTGAAAATGTGAATGAGCTGATTAATGACAAGAACTTTGAACTTCAGGAAGAATCCTTTGAGGCAGCCGGATTCCGTGAAACAGATATGGAAGGGCTGGATGACGACAGCAGCATCAGCGCAGATTGATAGAAAGGACGGGTTAAAATATGCCACAGTATGGTAATGAAATAGAAAAGACATTAACTTACGACAAAATTAAAATCAGACTGGCG
>JALENH010000161.1 GCA_022767895.1 Eubacterium sp. | reverse complement strand
CATAAAGCCGAGGGCTTATTAAAGTGCGCCTAAAATGTCCGGTTATCCACTTTTTATTCCGGGATTCGTGCTTTGCACGAATCCTTCCCTGTTTAAGTTCAAGATTGCGAACGGGCTTTAGCGAGTTTCGCAATTACCTATTTAAAGTAATTATTTAATGACCAAGATCACCCATCTTAGAAAATAAGCGAGCAAAAAGATAAATAATAAAATCTGTTCTTTGCGTTCTTCTTTTCATGTTCCTCAAATCCTTTTCGTCGTTGTGTAACTATACTGCTTTTTCCCTTTACTTTTCCGATAGGTTCTTATCTGAAACCACATCCTCTTCCCGGGAGAATATTGGAAATTAAAAACTTTTTTATTTTTCTTAATATTCGGATGCGTCAATGGTATTTTTACATACTTCTTTTTCTTCTTGCGAACACGTATCTCCACATTGGGGTCCGACCATGTCTTCATATGGATACTGATGTAGGAAATCCCCTGAGGAGTCTTCTTTTTCTTGAGGGTAAACGAGGGAGCCTTTCTTCTGACCATCTGTTTCCTGCACGCAGAGTATGGGCCATAGGAACGGGAATTCCCCTCCGACGCATAGGCTCTTACTTTGTAGTAATAAGTTTGATTGCGTTTCACTTTATGATCCGCAAAATTATCCTTGTTCCACTCCACAGTGGCAATCTTTTTGAAGCCACTGCTTTTTTTGGTGGAACGGTAAACTTCATATCCATCTGCCTCTCTAATGAGCTTCCAGAACAGCTTGATAGACTTCGCTTTTGCCACCTTTGCCTTCACATTCTGAACTTGCTGCATCTTGTTGCTCACCGCCCCAGTCGGGAGTGGCGTCGCTGTTGTAACAGGCGGCACAGTGGGAGGTTCTGTAATCTTCGGCGTCACAGTGGGCGTTGCCGTTACAGTTGGCGTCGGAGTTACTGACGGTTCCGGTGTTATGAAAGAAACCGGATAAACAGCATCTTCCTTGGCGATAAACTCAATTCCTGTGATAGAAACGCTTTTAACTTCTTTCGGCCAATGGCATATATAATTAAGCGGCTGGATATTGATTCCTACAATCTGTGGTACTTCTCCAAATTCCCCAACATAATCATTATATTCAAAGGGAAGGATAACTTCCGTCCCAATCCATGGCCTGGCAACATATTTCATGGGCTCACTGACGTCTCCTGAATACCCATTGATTTCTTCCGGATCAGCCACCATAGCAAATTTTATCGATTTCAAAAACCAATAATCCGCATCACTGTTTTCCGGTCGTTCCGATTCCTCGAAATATTCTACCTGATAGTTGATTCGCACCGCAGAATAGTTCTCCTGACGGTACCAGTTAACACCAAATTCGTCCCGTAAATCAAAATAAATCCAGCTTCTGGAGAACGATGTTTGATATCGGTTCAGATTTACAGAAAAATTTTCTACTTTTCCGGTTTTTGTGGAATATTCTTTTTCCGCCGGAATCGGCGTCTGTGGATCTTCCAAATCATTCTCCGGTTTCGGCGACGCTGTAGGTTTCACAACTTTTTCCCCATAAACGGCATTCTCATAGGGAATAAATTCAATGGAAGTCACCTGCATTGTTTCCACTTGTAGCGGGCCAAAATTGGAATATGAATTAATTCGTATCCTAAATTGATATTTGATTGTACTATCTGAATCTGAATTATTTTTCCAATCATCTAAAGAAATCTGGCACTGTGAAAAATCCATTGTATTGTTATAACTTTCATATATTTCGTTGTCAGTACTATTTTTTACATATAGAGAACAATATGCCCTTTCGGCAAACCAATCCCCCTCAGACAGTGTTATTGAATCATCACAAGTTTCTTCCCGCAGTCTTTCCTCTTCTTTCGCCAGTTCTTCTTCCATTTTACTTTGCTCTATATAAGTCAGCTTATAAGAAAACCGAATGGATGAGAAATACTTCATGTCCGTATATTGGGGAAAAATATTGGTTACCTCAATCTCAAGTGCACTCCCGGTTGTCACCGTGTTCACTCCTGACAAATCCACCGAATAGGGCTCCACCTCTTCTCCCTTTGCAAAATGGTAAGACTCAGAAGATGCCTGAGCTTTCGGCTCCACATATGGTATTCCTTGAAAAATAAATCCCAATAAAATAGTAAATAGTAAAATTACTGCCGTTCTTTGGTTTCTTCTTTTCATGTTCCTTCACTTTCCCTCGTAAAATTTGTTTCCTCTTCAATAATATAATAATGAGTTAGTCAAAGTCAAGAGGGTAGGAAATTGTTTGTTGTATTCCAAAAAAGGCACCCCTGTGCATAAAAGGGGTGCCCTTAAAAGGTGAAAGGTAATTGGTGTTATGTTTTATTCCTTTGTTATTACATTATATTCTTCATATAATTTATCTCGTTCATTTTTAAATTTCTCATAAATAGTCTCAGCATTGGAAAGAAGTGTATTTCCCTCCTCAATCATAGTTTCATTCTGCTGTTCTATGGCATCACATATTTTTTCAAAAGCTTCTTTTTTCTTAGACCAGTACTGAATAATTAGGGATTTTAGTTCACTAAATTCTGTAAACTCACCAAGATCTATATCACTTGCTCCTGCTATCATTTTCTCATAATTAGGAATAACGGTTTCTGTAAGAGCGTTGTAAAGTTCTTCGTCACCCTTGAAATTATCCCCCGTATTCTGAGCATAAAGATCATTGGCTTCCGACTCCAATTTGAATTCCTCTGCAAGATCTTCATTGATAAACTGAATCAAACGATCCTGTTTTTCAGAATCCACACATCCAGTCATTCCAAAGACAACAGCTACTACCAGGCAAATGGATAAAATTCTTTTTCTCGTGTTCATAAAAATCTCTCCTTTTCTTTTTCACCTTTAGCAACTATGGTAACACACTGTTGTCCATTTTATTTTTTATTTTTGTCGCTTTTACACCAAATACCGCAAAACCATCTCTTTATCACTAAAATGAATCGTCTGGTTTCCGATAATCTGATAAGTCTCATGCCCTTTTCCGGCAATCACCACCACATCCTGTGGCTGGGCGCGGTGCAAGGCATAGCGGATGGCATCCCCGCGGTCAACAATGGAGATAAAATTATTCCTGTCCTTTATCATACCGCCTTCAATATCCTTAATAATCTGCATCGGTTCTTCCGTTCTCGGATTGTCTGAGGTAACAACAGAAAAATCGGAAAACTGCTGGCTGATACGCCCCATGGAACTTCGCTTGGAAAAATCTCTGTCGCCGCCACAGCCAAACACTGTAAAAATATTCTGGTAACGACCGGATTTGCGGACAGCAAACAACAGCTTTTCCAGAGCGTCCGGCGTATGGGCGTAGTCGATTATGACTGTTGGAGTATCCTGTTTCTTAATCATTTCATAGCGTCCTGCCACATGCAGTTTCCGGGGCAGGGCATGCACCGCATCCGAAAGGGAAATTCCTTTTACAAGACAGATTGCAAGGACAGCTAGCACGTTATATACCTCAAATTCACAGGGAATCGAAATTTTCACCGTTTCCCTCTCTCCTTTAAAAGTCACTTCAAAGGAGGCTCCCTCTGGAGAATATTGAATTTTTTCGGCCATCAGGTCAGCTTGACCTTTCCATATTCCAAAGGTAAATACCGGCTGACTGCCGCATCCGGCAATGAGTTTTTTTCCATACTCATCATCGCTGTTAATAATAGCTTTCTTCGTCCGGGAAAACAATTTTTTCTTCGATGCAAAATAATCGGCCATTGTCCCGTGGTCTTCCATATGTTCCCGCGACAAGTTGAGAAACACTCCAATATCAAAATCCAGCATATCACAACGATGGTTTTTCATGGCAATGGAGGACACTTCCATCAATACGGACTCCGCTTCTTCCTGACAGCAGTAACGCAGTATCTCATTAAGTTCCAGACAGTCCGGCGTTGTTGCAGTGGTCGTCTCGATGTCAATCCTTTTGTCCGCAACAGAATTCTGTATGGTACCAATCAGGGCTGATTTTAGCCCCAGATTCTGAAATGTTTTGTGAGCAATGGTGGTGACAGAAGTCTTGCCATTGGTTCCGGTCACTCCAATCAGTTCGATTTCCCTGGATGGATTCCTATAAAAGGATGTCGCCAGTTTAGGAAGAATTTTTCTCGTATCCCGCACATAGATGACCGTCGTCTGCGTGGCATATCGTTCCCGATATTTCGGAGAATCTAAAAGAACCGCAACCGCACCACGCTGCAGGGCTTCGGGAATATAACGGTGTCCATCTTCCTTTCTTCCACGGACAGCCACAAACAAATCTCCCTGCTCCACCTTCCGGGAATCAATCGTAATTTTCCGAATCTCCGGTAATTCCTCCGACTTGGTCTGATAAGAAACATTCTCTAATATTTTAGCAAGATTCATAGCAATCCCTCCAATCTTTTCTTTTATTATATGACGCAGTATTT
>JALENH010000113.1 GCA_022767895.1 Eubacterium sp. | reverse complement strand
TCACAGATGGAACCCATAGCCACGATGACACGGTCTGCATCCGGAGCACCATAATAATTGAAGAGACCATAATCGGTACCCAGCTTTTCATTTACTTTATTCATGTACTTCTCTACAACAGCAGGAAGTGCATCATATGCTTTGTTACATGCTTCACGGTGCTGGAAGAATACATCACCGTTCTCATGGGAACCACGAGCGGTCGGATGTTCCGGATTCAATGCATGCTTACGGAATTCATCCACAGCATCCATCGGACACATCTCTTTCAAATCTTCATAATCCCACTTCTCAATCTTCTGAATCTCATGAGAAGTACGGAAACCATCGAAGAAGTTAATGAAAGGAACTTTTCCCTCCAGTGCTGCCAGATGGGCAACCGGACTCAAGTCCATAACTTCCTGTGGGTTTGTCTCAGCCAACATAGCGAAACCTGTCTGACGACAAGCGTATACATCACTATGATCTCCAAAAATATTCAAAGCATGTGTAGATACAGTACGAGCTGATACGTGGAATACACTCGGTAACATCTCACCTGCAATCTTATACATATTCGGGATCATCAGAAGAAGACCCTGAGAAGCAGTAAATGTCGTCGTAAGAGCTCCTGTTGCAAGAGAACCATGTACAGTACCTGCTGCACCGGCCTCAGACTCCATCTCAACAACTTTTACTTTGCTGCCGAAAATGTTCTTCTGTCCTGCCGCTGACCACTGGTCTACGGAATCAGCCATCGGACTAGAAGGTGTGATTGGATAGATACCTGCTACTTCTGTGTAGGCATATGCCACGTGTGCAGCAGCGGTATTTCCATCCATGGATTGTTTTGCTCTAGCCATTTTTGAAATATCCTCCTTAAATTTATTCATTCGTTCTTTTATTTTAGCACTAAAAAAAAGAAAAGTAAAGGACGAAAAAAGTCGACTTAAAGGAAAACCTTGACAACCCCATTTTGTTATTGTATTATTGTATTACGTACTTAATACACTAGTACAATCATACAAGAGGACACAATAAGAAAAGGAGGTATTTATGTCCTGGAATTTATCAAAAGACCGTCCCATATACTTACAATTGGTAGAACAGATTAAACTTCAGATTCTATCGGGTACCTACGCATCCGGAGAACACTTCCCATCGGTGAGAGAACTTGCTACAGAGGCAGCAGTGAATCCCAATACGATGCAGAAGGCATTATCTGCACTGGAGCAGGAGGGACTGCTTGTGGGCAGCCGGACCAATGGCCGGTCTGTCACCAGTGATGAGACCCTGATTCGTTCCATGCGTGAAGAAATTGCGGACGGAATTGTAAAAGGCTGCCGCGATGCCCTTCTCCGCCTCGGCTTTTCGGAGGAAGAATGCACCGCCTATATGCAGAAACAAGGAATGGAGGATTTATGATTTTATTAGAGACGAAACATTTATTTAAAACCTTTGGTGCAAGACCTGCACTTCAGGATGTCAACATCACCATTGAATGTGGCAAGATTGTGGGCCTGCTGGGACCCAACGGGAGTGGCAAGACTACTTTTATGAAAATTATCAATGGACTTTTGACACCATCTTCCGGCGAAATCCACATCGGTGGAGAAGCTCCCGGTGTCATCACCAAGCAGCACATATCCTATCTGCCAGACCAGACCATTTTCCCAAAATGGATGAAAATCTCAGATTTATTTTCCTATTACAATGATTTCTTTTTAGATTTCGATATGGAGAAAGCAAAAGAAATGTTACAGCGTCTGGACATTGTGGAAAATATGCGCCTGAAACATATGTCAAAGGGAACCCAGGAAAAGGTCCAGCTGATTCTGACCATGAGCCGGAACGCGAACCTGTATTGTCTGGATGAGCCCATCGGAGGGGTGGATCCCGCCACAAGAGACTACATATTGCAGACCATTATTAACAATTACAGCGAAAATGCATCCGTTCTCATTTCCACCCATCTGATTTCTGATGTGGAAAGCATTTTAGATGATGTCATTTTCTTACAGGACGGGCAAATCCGCCTCCAGTCTTCCGTAGAAGATATCCGTGAGCAGAATGGCCAGTCCGTTGATTCTTTATTCCGGGAGGTGTTCCGATGCTAGGCAAACTGATCAAACATGAATTTAAAGATACCATGCGGCTGTTTCTTCCGATGTTCGGATTTATCGCCGTACTTACACCGATTTTCAGTCTGATGATGTCACTGGGCAACAATTATGATGAAGAAGCAGGGGCAGCCCTTTCCGTTGTTTTCGGAAGCGGAATTGCCGGCTATTTTCTGCTGCTGTTTGGTCTGATTATTGTCACGCAGATTCTGATTGTCATGCGTTTCTATCGAACCATGGCATCCACGGAGGCCTATCTGACTTTTACACTTCCGGCCAAACCAGGACAAATTGTATTTTCCAAATGGCTGGTTGCTATGATCTGGTACATCATTTCCTGTATTGTAGCTGTCGTGTCAATCCTGATTGTGCTTCTTATTGCTACACCGATAACTTTCCAGAATATCGGTTATGCATTATCCAAGATGTACGAATTCATTGATTTTAGTAACTTATTAACTATTTTGTTACTGGGACTCTTTGCTTTAATCAGCTTGTCCGTGTCTATTCTGCAGATGTATGCTTCCGTTATGATTGGACAGCTGGCAAGAACCCACCGGGTAGCTTTGAGCATCGGCGTCTATCTGGGACTTTCCCAGGGAGTTCAGATTGTTTTGGCGATTTTGTCCATCCCATTTGTATTGATTTTCCCTGATATCGAGTCCGAAAATATTATTCTGCTGCTTTGCTGCCTCATTTATGGTGTATTATCGGCCGCTTATTACATAACAACCTATTTGCTGACAACAAAAAAACTGAATGTGAAGTGAATGACAGCAAAAAAGTGTTCCATATTGAAGACATAGGTTCCTGCAGAGCCTCTGTCTTTTTCGCCCAAAATTGCAGAAAGTGGAAAAAATATTGAAGATATTGGCATGTTATGGCTAATGTCATTGACGTAACTGAAAATCATGTTACAATTGAAAAAAACGTTGGAGGTTTACAACCATGAAGAAAAAATTTTGCACCCCGCTGCTTCTTGTGGCAATGCTTGCCACCGTTCTGTCTGGGACAGGACAGAATGCGCAAATACAAGCAGCAAAGAAACCATTGTTAAACAAAAAAAAGCTATCGGTCTGTGTTGGTGAAACAGCTAAAGTTTCCGTCAAAAATGCAAAGAAAAAGAGCAAAACAACCTGGAAAACAAGTAACAAAAAGGTTTTGAAAATTGTCAAGAAGAAGACAAAAAGCAATCCCTATGCCGTTGTCAAAGGAGTAAAAAAGGGAAAAGCTTCCCTCACAGCTGTTTACAAAGCTGGTAAGACTTCACGCAAGTTAAAATGCAATGTTACAATTTCAGCCAAAAAGGCACAGAAAAACAAGAATACCAGTACACCACTCGTTTCCAACAAGCCAACGGCTACTCCAATCGCTACACCTGTTATTACGCCTACGGCTACCCCAACCGCTACACCAACTCCGACATGGGTTACCACCTGGGGAACTGCCGAGGAGAAATGTGATATCACAGACAGTGCAATGCCGCAGATAGCTTTGGAAGACTCAACCGTAAGACAAATTATCAAAGTCACTTCAACCGGTGAAAAAATCCGTTTCCGTCTGACCAACCAATATGGAGGAAGCGATGTCAATATCAAATCAATGCACATCGCTAAACAGGTTACAGCAACCAGTTCTCAAATTAATACAGCAACAGATACGGCCATTACGGTAGACGGAAAAGAGAGTTTTGCCATCCCAAAAGGAAAGGTAATTCAAACCGATGAGATTGCTTTTTCCGTAAATGCTCTGGAGAACATCGCCATTTCCATCTATTTTGGCAGCACTCCTACCACCAATATTACCGGACACCGTGGCGCCAGAGCCACCACTTATCAGATCAGTGGCAATAACGTGTCCACAGAAACTTTTTCATCTCCCAAGACCACGACGAGCTGGTTTTTCTTGGCAGACGCTTCCCTCTTAACATACGGAGGCAGTAAATCCGTCGTATGCTTTGGGGATTCCATCACCGATGGTTATGGTACAGATGCTACATATCTCGGCAAAAAACCGGATCGTTACACCCGATGGGGCGACTACTTTGCAAAAAGGCTTCAGGAAAATGAAAAAACAAAAAAAGTCTCCGTGATTAACGAGGGGATAGGTGGCAACTCCATGCTCGGTTCATGGCCGACAGATGCCGGTAAAGACCGTTTCAGCAGAGATCTTCTGGAACATGATGGCGTCGCCTACTGCATTATCCTGTTTGGCGTCAACGACCTTGATAAATTGGAGAGCACAGACAAATACAATTCGCTGCTGCCTGAATATAAGAAAATGATTCAATTATGTCACGACAACGGAATCAAAGTATACGGTGCTCCAATCCTTCCATTCGGAACGAGCAGTTATTACAGTACCGCTTCCGAGAAAGTACGGCAAATGATAAATAACTGGATGCGTTCATCTGAATCCAAACTGGATGGCATCATTGATTTTGAAAGTGCTGTTGCAGATCCTGCCAACCCACAAAATCTGTTGGCGAAGTACACTCATAGTGATGGTCTTCATCCTTATGATGGATATAAAGCAATGGCAGAAGCCATCGATCTCAGTATGTTTGAATAAAGGGGACTGTTACCTACAATCAGACTAAAAGAAAAAGGAATTCCAATCAGCTAAGAAGAGAGGATGCCTCGCATCAAATTCTCTAGCAGATTGGAATTCCCTTTTATGTTCAGGACTTGTTACCTATTACGCTTCTGTCGCCCCAAATTCACTTAACTGCAATCCCTCATTTCTCTCCAGTGCTGTCTGAATACTCCACGGATGGGTAAACAGAAGCAGAGGCCGATCATGCAGATCCTTTACTTTCTTTGTATCAGAAGTAACAGACAGTGCCGACACATCAATTTCCTTATTCTCAATCCATCTCACATGTTCATAAGGAAGCTGTTCCATACGGATTTCTACATTATATTCACTCTCCAGCCTGTACTGCAATACTTCAAACTGCAGAACCCCCACAACGCCCACAATGATTTCTTCCATACCTGTATTAAACTCTTGGAAAATCTGAATTGCACCCTCTGTGCAATCTGAGTAATCCCCTTCATAAACTGCTTGCGCTTCATGGTATCCACCTGACGCACTCTGGCAAAATGCTCTGGCGCGAAGGTAGGAATCCCCTCGAATTTCACCTGATTTTTCCCTTTGTAAAGGGTATCGCCAATAGAGAAAATACCCGGATCAAAGACACCAATGATATCCCCGGCATACGCTTCCTCCACATGTTTTCTCTCCTGTGCCATCATCTGCTGTGGCTGGGCGAGACGTATTTTCTTGCCTCCCTGCACATGCATCACTTCCATACCTGCCTCAAATTTACCGGAACAGATACGCATGAAAGCAATACGGTCGCGGTGCGCCTTATTCATGTTTGCCTGAATCTTGAACACAAAGGCAGAAAATTCATCGGAGAATGGATCCACTATCTCACCATCGGAAGTTCGCGGTAATGGAGATGTCGTCATATCGAGAAAATGTTTCAAAAATGTTTCCACTCCAAAGTTCGTTAACGCTGAACCAAAAAATACAGGTGACAGCTTACCGGCACGGACTTTCTCCAAATCAAACTCGTCACTGGCACCATCCAGCAATTCAATCTCATCCACTAAAATATCGTGGTACTCTTTCGTAATCAGTTCGTCCAGACCGGCATCTCCCAGACTAGCCTCTACCGTCTCCACCTTGTGCCCATTGTCTCCGGCAAGGAAACGGGAAATTGTCTTGGTGTTGCGGTCATACACACCCTTGAAATTTTTCCCGGAACCGATGGGCCAGTTCACAGGACAAGTACGGATACCGAGAACATTTTCAATCTGGTCCATGAGTTCGAAAGGATCCATCGCCTCACGGTCCATTTTATTAATAAAGGTAAAAATCGGAATACCGCGCATGACACAGACTTTAAACAATTTGATGGTCTGCGCCTCTACACCCTTGGAACCATCGATCACCATTACCGCCGAATCCGCCGCCATCAGAGTGCGGTACGTATCCTCCGAAAAATCCTGATGTCCCGGCGTATCCAGAATATTGATACAAAATCCGTCATAATTGAACTGCAGCACGGATGATGTGACGGAGATTCCTCTCTCTTTCTCAATCTCCATCCAGTCGGAGACCGCATGTTTCGCTGCCTTTCTTCCCTTTACGGAACCTGCCAGATTGATAGCTCCTCCGTAGAGAAGAAATTTCTCCGTCAGGGTCGTCTTACCCGCATCCGGGTGGGATATAATGGCAAAGGTACGCCGTTTCTCAATCTCCTGTTTCAATGAATCACTCATAATTTCCTCCATTCGAAAAATGCCTGACAACAAACGAGCCCTGACACATATGTATCAGAGCTCTTCAAGCTGGGCTACAAGGATTCGAACCTTGAAATGCTGGAGTCAGAGTCCAGTGCCTTACCATTTGGCGATAGCCCAATCATAACCACAAGCGCTATTATACATGAAACATTTTCAGAATGCAAGTAAAATTTTCAATTTTTTTAAATTTTTTTTACTTCTATTTCCATTGATTATTTCCTCCCCCTATTGTACAATAGAATCATCAAAATAAAGGAGGTATTTTTTTACATGACACGTTTTACATTACCACGGGATTTGTACCATGGAAAA
>JALENH010000110.1 GCA_022767895.1 Eubacterium sp. | reverse complement strand
ACATAGTCCTCAATCACTTTCTGTTTGGAATCCAGCGATGTCTTCATGTTGTCCATACTGGTTTCCTTCATGGCACTTGTCATATTCCGGTTTGCAATCAAAAACAATCCCAGAATGCAAACTGCTACGACAAATGAAATTGTCGCGGTAATAATGGTACTTAATTTTCGATTCTTCACGGCAAATCCTTCTTTCTCGTTTTTTTTATTGTACCAAGTCGCTAGCGCGACGGCTAGCCCCTGTTACAATAAATTTTCACTATCTTAAAATAAAGATAGCAGTTTTTGTTGTTGTGGTCAAGCTTTTTTGTAGCATTATTGTTGACTGATTACATAAAAAAGTGCGCAAAGAGCGCACTTTTTTACTATATTTTAATATATTTTGTAAATTTACGACTTCATTTCAACAATATCCGGGCATTTTTTATGCATCAAATCAATCATACGACTTGTTGGCTCGAAAAGAATCAAAACCTTGTCCTCTTTCTCCGGAAGTCTTGTCGCAATTCCATACACTTTCACATTCTCTTTCATGGACGAATAGTCACGAACATCCAGATGACGGTAACCATCCAGTCTGTGAGAATCCACTGGTGCAATTACATCTGCATCCTCAATTTCAATGCGAAGAATATTTTTGCGCCGTTCCCCACCCTGTATCATATCAAAATCAAGCTGTCCATCGCAAAAGACATATTCCCATTCGACTTTAAATCTCGGCCAATACCAAATCAGTCCAAAAACTGCCGCCACACCCAGCAACACAAGCAGACGTATCCCACTGAGTATCGTGGCCACAAAAACCAGTATAACCAACACAATTAGAATTGTCTTTAAGGCGATGACAGCTCCTGTCATCTTCTTTTTCGCGTTTGCTTCTGCGTATGATTGCTCCATTGCATCCTCCTGTCTATTCGTAAAAACCGCTTCGTGCTCATAACCACCTGAAAAATCGCACGGGAATCGGAACAACCCCTGCGGGGTTCCCCCGATTCCCTTTAAGCGATTTTTCTCATAGGTTTCTACGAAACCTATGGATGAAAATGCAAGCATTTTCATCAGGTGGTTACATCATTCCCATTCCGCCGCCAGCAGCACCTGCCGGCATAGCCGGAGTTTCTTCTTTTATATTAGCAACAACAGACTCCGTTGTCAACAGCGTAGAAGCAACACTTGTTGCGTTCTGCAATGCACTTCTGGTCACCTTGGCAGGATCCAGAATACCATTGTCCACCATATTTACATATTCCTCTGTCAGAGCATTGAAGCCGAAACCAGGCTGTTCGGAGCGAACTTTATCGATAATAACGGAACCTTCCAGTCCGGCATTCTCAGCAATCCGACGAAGGGGAGCTTCCAATGCTTTCAGGATAATATTGGCACCTGTCTTCTCGTCTCCTTCCAGAGAAGCGGCCATCTTGGCAACTTCTTTGCTTGCATGAATATAAGCGGAACCACCACCGGCGATAATTCCTTCCTCAACAGCAGCTCTTGTAGCAGCCAGTGCATCCTCCATACGAAGTTTTGCTTCCTGCATCTCGGTCTCAGTTGCCGCACCAACACGTACAACAGCAACACCGCCAGCCAATTTAGCAAGTCTCTCCTGCAATTTCTCACGATCGAAATCAGATGTTGTCTCATCAATCTGATTCTTAATCTGAGCGATACGGGCCTCAATCTCAGCCTTGTCACCTTCACCATCAACGATAATGGTATTCTCTTTCTGAACCTTAACAGACTTCGCACGACCAAGCTGATCCATCGTTGTCTCTTTCAAATCCAGACCAAGTTCCTCAGAAATCACTTCACCGCCGGTAAGAATAGCAATATCTTTCAGCATTTCCTTTCTTCTGTCGCCATAGCCAGGCGCTTTTACTGCTACAACGTTAAAGGTACCACGAAGTTTATTGATTACCAGTGTACTCAGTGCTTCACCCTCGACATCCTCAGCAATAATAAGAAGTCTTGCACTCGCCTGAACAACCTGTTCCAGAAGCGGAAGAATCTCCTGAATATTGGAAATCTTTTTATCTGTAATCAAAATATAAGGATTATCCAGTTCTGCTTCCATCTTATCCATATTGGTAGCCATATAAGCAGACAGATAACCACGGTCAAACTGCATACCTTCTACCATATCCAGCTCCGTCTTCATAGTCTTGGATTCCTCAATGGTGATAACACCGTCACCGGAAACCTTTTCCATAGCATCAGCAACCATCTCGCCAACCTGCTCGTCACCGGCAGAAATAGCAGCCACCTTTGCAATCTGCTCTTTTCCGGAAAGTTTGGAACTCATCTTCTGAATGGAATCCACAGCAGTCTCTGTTGCTTTCTTCATTCCCTTGCGAAGAATAATGGGATTGGCACCAGCTGCCAGATTCTTCATTCCCTCATTAATCATTGCCTGTGCTAAAACAGTAGCTGTTGTAGTACCATCACCGGCTACATCATTCGTTTTGGTAGCAACTTCTTTTACTAACTGGGCACCCATATTCTCAAAGGCGTCTTCCAGTTCAATCTCCTTTGCAATCGTCACACCATCATTGGTAATTAACGGTGCCCCAAAAGATTTATCCAAAACAACATTTCTTCCTTTTGGTCCCAATGTTACACGAACGGTATCAGACAATTTATTCACGCCCGCCTCCAGAGCAGCTCGTGCCTCTGCACCAAATTTAATTTCCTTAGCCATAATATTTTGCCTCCTAATCTTATATATAACTCATTCTGCAAATTTTTACTCAACAATTGCCAGGATGTCATTCTGACGAACGATTACATATTCGTCACCATCCAGTTTCACATCCGTTCCTGCATATTTTGAATAAATTACCTTATCGCCTGTTTTTACTTCCATTTTCACTTCTTTTCCATCTACCATACCACCTGGTCCAACAGCAATAATTTCAGCCTGCTGTGGCTTTTCCTGTGCCTGACCCGGCAATACGATACCAGACTTCGTTGTCTCTTCTGCATCCAGCTGTTTCAATACAACTCTGTCACCTAAAGGTACTAATTTCATGATTCATTCCTCCATTTCTTATAACTTTGTTAGCACTCTATGTGATTGAGTGCCAACTCATTGGCTCTATAATATGCAATAATGAAAATAAATGCAATGTCTTTTGCTTTTCCATATTGTTGCTTTTCAATATAAAATCATTTGATATCTTTCTTTTTCTCCTTTTTTCTCATATTTCTAACTTATTTCCAATCAGCGGGGCGATATGATATACTATATGAAGAAGGGAGCTGACATATTATGAAAGAAGTTTTATATGATATTCCGGTAAACGATATTTTTGATATCCCCTGCGAATGCCCGGTCTGTGCCATGAGAAAAAAACTGGACGAGGACGAGGTAGCTTTTGCCATGGGCCCCAGTTATATGGAGGATGACATCCGTCTGACAACGGATGAAATTGGTTTCTGCGCCCATCATATGCAGATGATGTACGACTTTGAAAACCGGCTTGGTCTTGGCCTGATTCTGAATACACATATGCAGAACATAATAAAAAAAGTTGAAAAATTTCAAAAGAGGGGAAGAAGCAACTCCGGTGGCCTCTTTTCCAAAAAGTCCGGATCTACTCTTTCTGATTACATAAAAAAGACCACAGAATCCTGCTTTGTGTGCCAACGTATCGCAGATACCTTTGAACGTTATCTGGTGACTACCTTATATTTATATGAAAAAGATATGGCATTCCGCAACAAATTCAAATCCTGCCAGGGTTTCTGTTTGGAACATTATGGCAGGCTCTTTGACATTGCCCCGTCTCATCTCCATGGACAGGTTCTGGAAAATTTTACAGAAGATCTCAACCGGATCTTTTTATCCAATTTCAAAAGAATGCAGGAGGAAGTATCCTGGTTTGTGGACAAACATGATTACCGGAATAAGGAGGCGGACTGGAAAACTTCAAAAGATGCCCTTCCACGGGCCATGACAAAAGTGAATAGCATATTCTGATGCATCAAAATACCAGCGCAGTTATCTGCGCTGGCCATAGTCCTTTATTGAAACTTCATCCAGAATACGATTCAGGCAAATTAGAATCACATCCCCGGATTCATCTTCAATTCTAATTACATGAACGGAAACCCAATGGTACTCTCCCTGCTTATCTTTTTGATATATTTCCGCATATACTTCATTTTTTCCCATCCCAAAGTTTTTTAATAGATTTTCTCTGGAAAAGCATTCTGCTTTCGTATCTTCCATCCTTCATCTACATCACTTACTCCTCGTCTTTTCCCTGCAATTTCTCCTTCAGGGCAAAAGCCTTATCTTTGATACGGCGCTGGGCATTCCGGGCCACAAGCACTTTGGATACATATCGTTTCGCTTCATCATTTTTTCCAATACGGCGTGCCAGTTCAGCCAGAAGATAAAGCATGGTGTATTGGTCCATACCACACATTGGAAAATCTTCTTTATTAAAAGCCACTGAAAACCCTTCATAGGCATTGCTCAGGAGTTCTTTTTCTTCACTAACTAACTCAGATACTTCTTCTTTCTTATACTCACCCTGCATCAGAAGTTCTCTCTTGCCACGACAAAGCCATGCCATCTTCAGGCAGGTGTAAGCCCGTTCGCTACTCTTTCCATTTTTGACAACCGTATTCAAAAGAGCCATCTTATGTCTTGTAAGGGCATCGTCATACGTATATATCTTTCCATCTTCCGGCTGATAACAGAAATTCGTAGAAATCTTTTCTTTAATATTCTTTGCCTGACTTTCCATCACAAAATTAAAATATCGGTTCAGAGCGGCATACCCACATCTGGGGCAGAGAATAGCATCATATTTTAAGGAGTCGACCCCCATATATTTGGGGCGCAAATCCGAGTCTGCTCCTGCAAGACGTACCTTGCCGGTACGAACCATTCGGCTCTTAAATTCGTGATCACAAACCGGACAAGTGTAACTCTTATCGAAGAGTAAATCCTCTTCGCTGACTTCCCTCTTTTGTTCCTGTCTGGCTGCATCCTGATTTTTCCTGTCACTCCCTTTTTCCTGATAAACATCCACTTTATCAACGTCCTTGAAACCAAGACTTTCCAGACCCGCAAAAATATTCGACATAGTCATACCTCATTTCCTTGTTTACTTATTCGGACGATAAGAGCTTTTCAGCGACACAATTCGGTTAAACACCTGATGTTCTTCTGTCGTATCTTTTGTATCCACACAGAAAAAGCCGGTTCTCATAAACTGGAACTTATCTCCTGGCTTTGCCTCAGCCAATGCCGGTTCCACATAACACTTCTCCCTGATAACCAGAGAGTTTGGATTCACATTGACAGAACCATCTTCATTGTAGACACCTTTCTCTTCGTCAACAATATTTTCGTAAAGGCGTACCTCCGCTGTTTTTGCTGTCTCAGCGGCCACCCAGTGGATTGTGCCTTTTACCTTTCTTCCTGTAAAGCCGGAACCACTTTTGGTCTCCGGATCATACGTGCAGTGAACCACTGTCACATTACCGTCTGCATCGGTCTCATAACCGGTACATGTTACAAAATAGGCGCTCATGAGGCGAACCTCATTACCCGGGAAAAGACGGAAATATTTCCTTGGCGGTTCAATTTTGAAATCCTCGCGCTCGATATACAATTCTCTGCCAAAGGGAACTTTGCGTGTACCAAGTTCCGGATTTTCCTGATTGTTCGGCACATCAAGGTATTCTATTTTACCTTCTTCATAATTATCAATCACTAATTTAATCGGATCAAGCACAGCCATCATCCGGGAGCGGCTCATTTTCAAATCCTCGCGGATACAATACTCAAGCATGGCATAATCTACCGAACTATTGGATTTGGACACACCGCACAATTCCATAAAACGTCGAATCGAAGAAGCTGTGTAACCACGGCGACGAAGTGCCGTAATGGTCACAAGGCGGGGATCATCCCAACCATCCACAATTCCGTCCTCTACCAGTTTCTTAATATACCGCTTACCGGTAACCACATTGGTAAGATACATCTTGGCAAACTCAATCTGACGGGGAGGCACTTCAAACTCGCACTCATGTACAACCCAGTCATAAAGCGGTCTGTGATCCTCAAATTCCAAAGTACAGATAGAATGTGTCACACCCTCAATAGCATCCTCTATCGGATGAGCAAAATCATACATCGGATAAATACACCATTTTTCCCCGGTATTATGATGATGCAGGTGCGCCACACGATAAATCACCGGGTCTCTCATATTGATATTTGGCGAAGCCATATCTATCTTCGCGCGGAGAACACGGGAACCATCCTCACATTCCCCGTTCTTCATACCTTCGAACAATTCCAAATTCTCTTCTATGGTGCGATCCCTGTAAGGGCTGTTCTTCCCCGGCTCTTTTAAAGTTCCACGATATTCGCGAATTTCATCGGCAGACAAATCACACACATATGCCTTTCCCTTCTGAATCAGTTTCACGGCACATTCATACATCTTATCAAAATAATCCGATGCAAAATATACCGGTGGTTTTTCTCCGCAAATCCACTCCACATCCCGGCTGATAGACTCCACGAACTCTTCCTTTTCCTTTTGCGGATTCGTATCATCAAAACGGAGATTGAAAGTACCTTTGTACTCTTTTGCCAACCCTTGGTTCAACAGAATAGATTTGGCATGTCCAATGTGCAGATACCCATTGGGCTCCGGTGGAAAGCGGGTCACGACTTCATCATACACACCCTCCTGTAAATCTTTATCTATTTCATTCTCAATAAAATTTCTGGAAATCACTTCTTCATTCATTTCTGGCATACAAAAAAAGCCTCCTTTGCGTATCTTTCTAAATCATACCACAAAGAGGCTTTTTGCACAAGATTTTATTTGAAATCATGTCCCCCAATACGAAGTTTCGCACGAGACAGACGCTGGCTGAAAAAATGATATTTTTTCATATTGATTTCTTTTCCTTTGTAAGTAACTGTAGTTTCACCTTCCAAAGCAGCAATGGCAGCCTTTACGCATTTTGCACGGGCACCTGACTTATACTTTCCCTGGCTGTACTTTTTCATTTCACTCTGCCATTTACCGGTGCGCACCGGTGTGAACTGTCCCCGCTGTTTGAGAACCCCTTCAATCGAATTAGGAAATGCCTTCGATTTTTTCCTGTTCATAACGACAATACCAACTGCCGTTTTACCAGCTTTACTCTGATTACCGGCCTCACAGAAAATAATGGCCGACATCATTTTCAACTCCTTATTTGTATAGTTCTTCTTCTCAGCAGCCTGTGAAGGTGTTGCCCCGGCAAGTACACCCGCCAGTACAAAAACCGCCATCATTCGTACTACTAAAGTTTTGAAACGCATTTTTACAACTCCTAACATGGTTTATTCGTTACAAAATTGTTATGTTTTGAATTTCGTTTTGTAACATTTACGTAACAATTTTAACATATATCTCATAAAAATCAACCCCAAACACAAAAAAACCGCCTTCCAAGTAATGGAAACAACGGTTTTTCGTTCTGTTTTACAAAAAATTTTATTTATTGTTTATCGGAATTTTGTAACAATTTTGTCGAATTTCAGCGAACCACCAAAAAGATCCAAGGCACTTCCCACGGTAAAATTCACATGATCACCACCGATTGTCCGGATTTTTTCTATATCTTCCATCCTGCCTATCCCCCCGGCATATGTCATAGGTACTTCACTCTCCTGTGCCAGAAGGGAAATCAGTTCTTCATCCACACCGGTTCCTGTTCCTTCTACATTCACCGCATGAACAAGAAATTCGTCGCAATAGGAACTGAGTTTTTGTAAAAGTTCCCGGTCAAGCGGCTGTCTGGTAAATTTCTGCCATCGATCTGTCACAACATAGTATGCATCCTCTTTCTTCCGGCAGCTGAGATCCAATACAAGATGCTCCTTTCCTACCGCCTGCAAAAGTTTGTCCAGCCGGTCATAGCGGATTTCACCATCCACAAACACATAGGAGGTCACAATGACGTGACTCGCTCCCATTTGAAGAAAAGATACCGCATTGTCTGCATGAATCCCGCCACCAATCTGCAGAGCTCCCGGCCAGGCCTCTAAGGCTCCCTTCGCCTGCACAAGATCTGCCTCATAATAGGGACTGTCTGCCACATTCAAAAGAATAACATGACCACCCCGCAGACCTTTTTCACGATACAAGGCGGCATAATCTGCCGCCTGCATTTCCGAAACAAAATTCTCTCTGGCAAAGTCACTTTCATCCGTAAGAGTGCCCCCTACAATCTGCTTTACCTTGCCATTGTGAATATCGATACATGGTCGAAATTCCATGGTTACCTCCTGACTTGTACTTATAAACCGAGGATCTTTTCTACAGTAGCCTGCATCTCACTCTTGTCACACACGATATCATGAACAATTGGCGCGGTACGAATTTCCTCAATGGCCGCCGGAATTTTCACACCGGAAAGTTTGTTCAGTTCATCCACCAGTTCAAAATCCGACATGCTGTCATATTTATCTTTATCAATGGCATCCATGACACTGCGGGTGAATTTATAAGGACTTGCCGTCGACGCAATTACAGTTTTTCGGCCAGTCTCTTTCGCCTTGTAATAGTAAACATGTGATGCCACAGAGGTATGGGTATCCATGATGTAATCCGCTTTTTCATAAACTTTCTTAATATTGGCAGCTGTCTCTGCCTCCGATGCATACCCTCCAACGAAACCAGCAAGCTTCTCCTTCATCTCTTCGGTAATCTGATACTCCCCATCGGAAGAAAGCGCGTCCATAAATGCTTTTGTCTGGTCGGCATCCTCTCCTGTGATGCGGTAAATCAAACGCTCCAGATTACTGGAAATCAAAATATCCATGGACGGCGAAGAAGTAAGTATAAACTCTCTCTTGCGATCGTATTTTCCAGTCTGGAAGAAGTCAAACAATACTTTGTTTTCGTTGGATGCACAGTACAGAGTCTCAATGGGAAGTCCCATATTCTTCGCATAATAAGCTGCCAAGATATTGCCAAAGTTACCTGTCGGCACGACGACATTAATCTTCTCGTCACAGCTAATCTCACCCTGGCGCAGCAACTGTCCGTAAGCATATACATAATATACAATCTGCGGAACAAGACGTCCGATGTTAATGGAATTAGCGGATGAGAACTGATACCCCTTCGCATTCATTCTCTCAGCCAGTTCACGGGAGTGGAACATATTCTTTACCCCTGTCTGGGCATCGTCAAAGTTTCCAATAATGCCAACAACATTGGTATTTTCTCCCTTCTGGGTCAGCATCTGTTTTTCCTGAATCGGGCTGACACCATTTTTCGGATAAAACACAATAATACTTGTACCCGGCACATCAGCAAAGCCGGCAAGCGCTGCCTTTCCGGTATCCCCGGAGGTAGCAGTCAGAATCACAATCTCATTCTCCACGCCATTTTTCTTTGCGGATGTAGTCATCAGATAGGGAAGAATGGAAAGTGCCATATCCTTAAAAGCGATGGTCTTGCCATGGAACAATTCCAGATAATAGGCTCCATCTTTTTTTACTAACGGAGCAATCTCCTTTGTATCAAATTTATCATCGTAGGCTCCCCGGATACATGCCTTCAGTTCATCTTCCGTAAAATCGGAAAGAAACAGCTTCATCACCTCATAAGCAGTCTCCTGATAGCTCATCCCTGCCAGCGCTTCAAGCGGCACGGAAAGAGCCGGAATAGAATCCGGCACAAAAAGTCCTCCGTCATCAGCAAGGCCCTTCAGAATTGCCTGGGAAGCAGTCACCTTTTCACTGTTACTTCTCGTACTCTTGTACATGATACTCATAATTTCTCAGTCCTTTTCTCTAAACTCTCTTCTGTAAAAATACAGAACCATTCATAGAATACCATGGATTGGAAATTTATACAAGACCACAAATTCTTCCGTTTTATCGAAAGAATTCGTGGCAGCCGTATTCACACAATTTTGTAAGATCCCGGTCAAACCAGCTGACATTGCCCGCATCCGACCCGGCGCGGTACATGAAATACAGTGCACCCTTTGTATTATCTTTTTCCAATAATGCTTTTTTGACAGCCTGCCTGGTGAGATTCGACACCTCGACACGATAGTAACTTCCATTGGAAACCGGGGAAAATTGTCGGTGGGCGAAAACTACTTCTTTTACCGTGTCTGGGAATTGCGACGATTGCAATCGATTAATAATCACATTGGCAACCATCTGTCTGCCTCGTACGTCCTGATCTCCAGCCTCCGCCTCCACAATCCGTTCCAGTATGCGGCGGCTCGCGCCATCCAAATTAACCCGATAGCGGACTACCGTTTTTAATGTCCTTCTCTCCTGCTCATCCTGTTGAGAACTGACAAAACGTTCTTCCATGCCGGTCTCTCTTATTCCCTGACTGCAAAATCGGTTATTCTCCACAAGGGATGCCAACTCATCGGTATTTTTTCTAACCATCTGGATTGTCTGGTTGATATTTTTACTTTCCTTTTCCGGATACCAACCGATAGAAAGTGATGCCACCAGCAAACAATAGGCTCCAAAAATTAGTTTTCTTTTTTGAAACATCCGTTTTCCTCCTTTTCTATTTTAGTATATGTTCTTATTACATAATTATTACAATTTTGTTACATTTCTATTCACAATCTTGCAATAAACAAAAATTTCACGTAAAATATACGTAATGTTTCAAAAAGGAGGAAAGCCTATGCTTGCAGGTGTCTACAAAACACAAAAAAAAGACGGAACCACATATTACCGCAGTTCCATCACTTTTTCAGGGAAGCATATCAGTCTGGGAAGTTTTCAAACCGAACAGAAAGCACACCAGGCCTATCTGCTGGCAGACCGCATTCTCCACAATTCTTCACTTTCCCTTGCCGATTATTCCAAGGCAGAAGATAATCCACTGTCCTTTTCCAAATGGGTGTCCCTTGTGAATTTCCGCGACAACCACATCTATATCAAAACACCGGTATACCTTTATCAAAAATATTTTTATTATTATTTTGGACCGGAGGATTATCTGATTTTTGACAGTGATGATTTGTTTTACTATTCCTCAAGGACCATCAGTCGCCGGGGCGGCCATCTCTTTGTGGCAGATTATGGAATGCAGGTCAATATTTTGTCCCGCTATGGCATAAAGAATTATGCAGTTGCTGGACGCGATTACCAATTTGCCAACGGAAACAAACGAGACTACCGCTATGAAAACATTATCGTTATCAACCGTTATCATGGAGTATGTCAAAAAATAAGAGAGGGAAAAACATTTTATGAAACAAAAATCCACTGGAACGGTGATTTTATAGTAGGACGCTATGACAACGAAATAGAAGCTGCCATTGCATACAACAAAGCAGCTTCCACTTTACTTACCAAAGGATATATTAAAGATTATCCGGTCAATTATATCGAAGAATTATCCGATACCGAATACCGCGCCCGGTACCAAAAAGTTACGATATCATCCCGTCTGAAAAACCTTACATCGCTCCTTTGAAAAAGAGCATCATCAGAATCAGAGTAAGGACACCATTCAACACAGAGCCCACTGCCGGGGTAGCCATGTAAATATCTTCTTCCCGGCTGCACCGTACTGCCAGAATAAATCCGGCGATACTCATCCCCAGTGCCCATATGCCGGCAAAGCCAATGCCGATACCGGCATTTCCCTTTGCTCTTCCTGACACAATACACAGAACAACAAGAACAATCAGTGAAAGAATCCCCAAACCAACCGATACGATTCCTCTCGTCGGATGACTCTTATCACTAAACCTTATTCTTTTGCGTTTTCCAAACCGAATTTCCATAGCCGGTCTCCTTTCAGCGTCTTCCAAACACCCCTATCATTTTCTTGGAAACATAGTAAATGATATAGCCAAGCACAACACCAAGCGTGTTTAAAAACAAATCATCCACATCAAAACAGCCAACTTTAGTCAACAGCTGGATTGTCTCAATGGCAAGGCTGAACAGAAAACCAAGCCATGTGACGAACAGTCCGCTTCTAAAATAGTGACCGCGATAAACCACACCTTTTCTCTGTTCCCTGTAAAGTACCGGAACAAGGAAACCAAAGGGCATGAAGACAACTACATTTCCCAGGAGATTAATCACAAAATAAGTAGTTCCAATCTGTTCTCTGTACATCAAATACCGCTTAATCTCCCGGAACCATTCCAAATTGTATTGATAGGTTGTATACGGCTCTTTTCGTCCATATTCCTCACTGAAAAAGAGGAAATAGACTAAGAGTATCATATAACAGATAAAACACAAGGTCAATAAATTGTTAATGAACCGTTTCATCTTCTCCTCCTATACCAGATGCCTCCTGCGCACAGCACATTATTGTCTTAACACTACTCCTAAGCTTTCCAGTTTCTTTAAAATTTTATCCATAACCGCCGTAATATCCTTATCTTCCAGCGTTCTGTCTTTGGCTCGGAACCGAATGGAATAAGCCAGGGATTTTTCATCCGCACCCACATTTTCTCCTTCATAAATATCAAAGAGATGATAGTCCTCCAAAAGCTTTCCGCCACTCTTGCGGATTACTTCCTCAACCTGTCCGGCCAGAACAGTCTTTTTCATGACCAAAGAAATATCACGAGTCACCGCCGGGAATTTCGCCACGCCTTGATACTTAATGTCAAAATCTGCTTTCTCTGCCAGTTTTGCAATATCCAGTACCGCAATATATGTTTTAGTACCGAGATTATAGTTGTCGGCCACTTCCGGGTGTACCTCACCAAGATAACCGGCTGTCTCTCCATCTATCACAATATCTGCTTTTCGGCCCGGATGAAGATAAGGACGTCCCTCCTTCGGCTCGTAGGTTACTGCATCCCGTATCCCGAGTTTTTCAAAAATGGTTTCTACGCATCCCTTCATATCAAAGAAATCACCCTGTCCATACATTCCTAATGCCAGCATCATTTTCTCTTCCGGAAGTTTGGTAAGTGGAAGGGATTCCGGCAGATACACATTGGCCAGTTCATACAATCTCACATCCTTGTTCCGGTGATTATAGTTTGTTGCCAGTGAAGTAAGCATACCGTTCAAAGGTGTCGTACGCATAATACTGTAATCCACACCGAGCGGATTGGAAATCTCAATGGCTTTGCACAGTTCACTGTCTGCCGGTATCAGTAATTTATCAAATGCCTTCGGACTCTCAAAGGAATATGTCATTCCCTCAGAAAATCCATACTGTTCAATCACATTTCGAATGATATTGCAGATGCTCGTCTGATAGGATACACCTCCCTGGGTCGCTTCTCCACTTGGCAGTGTCGTCGGAATTTTATCATAGCCATAAAATCTAGCCACTTCTTCTGCCAAATCAGCAAGGCGCAGAACATCCTGGCGCCATGTCGGTATGTGAACACATTTTTTCTCCTTGTCCGGCACAAGGTCTACCAGACTCCAGTACTCGCACATCGTATCTTCTGAAACATCAATACCCAGAAGTCCATTGATTTTGTCCACATCATATGCCACATCAATAGGCTCTTTTTTCTCCGGATAAACATCCACACAGCCACCTACTACCTCGCCGGCTCCCAGTTCCTCAATGAGCTGGCAGGCGCGGTTCATTGCCTCCATCGTGTTGTTCGGATCCAGTCCTTTTTCAAATTTTGCCTGAGCATCGGTACGCATTCCCAATTTCTTTCCAGACAGACGGATGTTCGTCCCGTCAAAGCAGGCTGCCTCGAAAAGCATGGTGTTCACATCATCGGTAATCTTGGAATTTTCTCCTCCCATGATACCGGCAAGACCAACGGATTTTTCCCCATCGCAAATCATAAGAATCGATGAGTCCAGGTCTCTCTCCTGTCCATCCAGAGTCTGGAATTTCTCGCCATCCTCCGCTCTCTTAACTACAATTTTGTGACCGGCAATAGTATCCAAATCATAGGCATGCATCGGCTGTGCATACTCTTCCATCACATAGTTGGTAATATCCACGATATTGTTTATCGGACGTATTCCACTTGCTGCCAGCCGGCGCTGCATCCACTCCGGGGATGGCGCAATCTTAATGTTCTTAACCACCCTTGCCACATAGCGTGAACACAAATCTGGTGCCTCTACATCCACGGAAATATAATCTTCTGTTTTTTCATCATTACCGGATTCTGTCACCACCGGTGGAACAAATGGTTTGCGGAATGTGGCTGCTGCCTCTCTGGCAATACCCAGCACGCCAAAACAATCAACGCGGTTGCTTGTCACCTCGTATTCAAAATTAGCATCCCGCAGTCCCAGAAGTGCAATGGCATCACTGCCCACCGGAGCATCTTTGTACTCTGGATTATCACTCAGGATGTAAATACCATCCGGTGCTGCATCCGGGTAAAAATCGGTGGAAGAACCCAGTTCCTCAATGGAGCACATCATACCGTTGCTCTCCACACCGCGAAGTTTCCCTTTCTTGATTTTAATGCCGCCTGCTACTTTTTTGCCGTCATGACCGCCTGCCACTCTGCCGCCATCCAGTACCACCGGCACCTTCTGACCTTCTTTTACATTCGGAGCTCCTGTAACAATCTGTGTCGTCGTTCCGTCCTCATCAATGGCCACCTGACATACAACCAGTTTGTCTGCATCCGGATGTTTTTCGATTTTCTCAATTTTACCTACAATAATCTTGTCAAGATCCGCATCAAATTTCTCATACCCCTCAACCTTGGTTCCTGACATCGTCATTGCATCCATATATTCCTGCTCTGTGCAATTAAGTTCCGGCACATAAGCTTTGATCCATGATAATGGTGTGTTCATCATTCTACCTCCGTTTTCTATCAGAACTGTTCCAAAAATCTCTTGTCATTCTCGTATAAGAGACGCATGTCATCAATTTCATATTTCAAAAGGGCAATTCTCTCAAGACCGACTCCGAAAGCAAAACCGGTATACTCTTCCGGATCGATACCGCTCATCTCAAACACATGGGGATGTACCATACCACACCCGAGAATTTCAATCCAGCCCTCGCCTTTACAGAAACGACAGCCCTTGCCGCCACACTTAAAGCAGGTCACATCCATCTCCGCACTAGGCTCTGTAAATGGAAAGTGATGTGGGCGGAATTTAACTTTCGTATCCTCACCGAACAGCTGCTTGGCAAACTGTTCCAGTGTTCCCTTCAAATCTGCAAACGTAATGTTCTTATCGATGACAAGTCCTTCAATCTGATGGAAGGAAGGAGAATGGGTAGCATCCACATCATCGCTTCGGAACACACGTCCCGGTGAAATCATGCGGATTGGCAGCTTGCCTTTTTCCATCTCATGTACCTGTACCGATGATGTCTGGGTACGAAGCACAATTTTGTCATTGATATAGAAGGTATCCTGCTCATCCTTTGCCGGATGATTGGCAGGAATATTTAACGCTTCGAAATTATAATAATCATATTCTACTTCCGGTCCTTCTACCACTTCATAGCCCATCCCGATGAAGATTTTCTCCACTTCTTCCAATGCGATGGTGTTCGGATGACGGTGTCCCGTCTCCATCTTCTTACCGGGAAGAGTAACATCAATGACTTCCGCCTTCATTTTTTCTTCGCGGAGTTTTCTTTCAAAAGCAGTTTTCTTCTCTTCCAACTTTCCTTCAATCCGGCTTCTTGCCTCGTTCACCATCTGCCCCACTTTCGGACGATCCTCCGGTGCCACATCCTTCATGGATTTCAAAACGCTGGTAAGTTCACCCTTTTTTCCCAAAAAGGCCACACGGATGTCGTTTAACTTATCCAGTTCTTTTGACTCCTCAATCTGAGTCATGGCATTGTTTAAAATGTTTTCCAGTTTTTCTTTCATGATAGCTCCTTTCCTGCAAGAGGATTTCCTCTAAAATTAAAAAGTCCCCTGCAAAGCTTCTGCTCTGCAAGGGACGAATCTGCTCGCGGTACCACCCATGTTCCTGCCATCAATGACAGACACTCTTTATACTGTAACGGGTATAACTCGCTGTCTCCTACTCTGTAACCTGACATTTCAAAAACAGAACTCCGGTGGGAAATTCAACTGTTATCTGAACCTGACGGAACTTCCAGCCGATGATTCCATCTCTCTCAAGGAAAATAACAGTCTCTCTGGCAAAATGCCAACACCTTCACAGCCTTTGCAAATTATTTAAGCTTTTTACACTGTAGCACAGATGGTTCCGGCATGTCAAGCCCTTTTCTCCTGAAGTGAATAGCAACTACGATTTACTGTGCTTCTTCTTCCACAGGAAAAGCTCTCTTTAAGAAATTATATAAACCATGCTGCCAAACATGCTTCCAGTGTGTACCATTTCCTTTTCCAGGCGGATCTCCTCCCATTGTTTCATAATACTTATGAGGAATACCCTTTTGTGTGAATAAATTGTCATATTCAACCGGTGTATTCTTTACCATTGTATCCTTTGCACCCTTGGTAATCTGAATATATGTACTATTTTTGTACTCATCGCTAAGTTGCAATTCATCCTTCGTCAACATATCGCCACCATCAAAGGCTCCCGGCGCCGGGCAAAAGCCACCAACAGCACCGAACAAATCCGGTCTGCGGAACGCAATATTGAATGACTCACGGCCTCCCATAGAAAAACCGCAAATTGCCGTATTCTCCCTTCCTGTCAGTGTAGAATACTCTTTGTTGACAGCTGACATCAAAGGCCCTGTTACATCATTAATTACGTAATCATAGGAAGGTGTTGAATTCTTGTCCCATCCCTTTTCAATCACCTTATTACAACTTGTGCAGGAATAAACAACAATAACATCTTTGCAGTCCTTATTGGCAATCTCATTCCATATAACATATTGGTCACCATTTCCCTCATCACTCATGCCATCTCCCACCATATATTCCGGTATATCACCGTATCCATGCAAGAAATAAACAACGGGATATTTTTTCTCCTTGGTATATCCCTTTGGTAAAACTACCATGGCATAACGTGTAATCGTCTCTTTCTCTTCATCCTTAACTGCGGGATCATAATAAACGTTTGTTTTGTACTCAAATCTCTCCAGTGTCCCCACATTATCCGCCTTTTTCTGAGCATATCCACTTGGAATATCATTAAATTCCGGATTTTCCGGATATGGAGTTGGCGTAGGCTTTCTCGTTGGTTTCGGAGTTGCTGTTGCTGTTGCAGTTGCTGTTGGCTCCTGAGTCGGCTTCTCTGTCACTGTAACTGCATTGGTTGAGCCAGGAGTTGCCGTGCTGGTTCCGTTTGATGTGGAAACACTGCCACTTTTCTTTTTAATCGTCACAGTCACTTTACCTACTCTGCGAGTTTTCTTCTTTATCTTTTCTTTTACTGTAATCACGACTTTTCCCGTCTTCTTTGCTTTTACAACGCCACGGGAAGAAACCGTTGCTTTCTTCTTGGAAGAAGAACGAAAGGAATATTTGGCTTTTGCCACTTTCCCCTTAATTGTAATTCTTTTACTCTCTCCTACCTTCATGGTCAGCTTTGTCTTCGTCAACTTTGCTTTTGCCTGTGACACAAAAGATGCCGTTGAAAAAGAGGAAGCTACCAATGCAAGAGAAAGACAAATACTAAGCATCTGCTTCGTGTTCCTTCTCATTTTCTTATAACCTCCTACATAATATGTTTTTACTATGGTAAGTCATCAAGCCTTACTTTAATAGATTAGCATATTTTTCTCATACAAACAAGTCTTTTCCAGCGAAATCTGCAAATAGTCGATGTACTACCGGAAGAACTGCTGCCCGAAGAACTGCTACCGGATAATCCGCTGGAGCTGCTTCCCGAAGAGATTGTTGTTGCCGCCTGTGCTCTCATTGATGGAACAATCATTCCAAAGCACAAAATCAACGCCAACACACCCATAAGTTTTTTTCGCTGCATGTTGCAACCTCCTTTTGTTCATTGGTACATTTAAATACTCCGTTGATTTTTTCCCCAAAATTACATATACTTAGTTATATGGATTGATTTTACAATAAAAAGGAGACACATTATGCACAATGTTTTTATCTGGTTTATTGAAAAATACAACCGTCACCGCATTTCCATTCACGCTGCCCAGGTGGCTTTTTTTATCATGATTTCCTTTTTCCCTTTCATGATGTTTTTTATCACCCTTCTTAAACACTCACCCATTAGCGAAACCGTGCTTGTGGCAGCCATCCAGGAACTGATTCCCGGCAGCCTGAGCAGCCTTGTAACAAGCTGGCTGGAAGAATCTTATTCCGCTTCCGGAACCATATTATCTGTGACAGTTATATCTGCACTTTGGGCGAGCTCCAAGGGCTTTTCCAGCATTGCCTATGAACTGGAAGATATCTATGATGACAGCGGAGAACACCGAAGTTATTTGTCCCGGCGTCTCCATTCCATCCTTGATACCATTCTATTTACTGTCATGATTATCGTCAGTCTGACTCTGCTTGTGTATGGCAACCAATTGGTCCAGGTAATCAATCACTATATCCCTTTTATGCAAAATATGACTTTGATGCTTTTTCTGCTCCGATCTGCTTTGTCTTTGTTTTTGTTCGTCATTTATTTTACGTTTATTTACTATTTTATTCCGAAAAGACATTGCACAATCAGGGCAGAAATACCCGGTGCCATTCTTGCTGCCTTCCTCTGGATAGCCTTTTCCTATCTTTATTCCTTCTATGTAGATACATGGGGGGCCTTTTCCTCCATTTATGGAAGCCTCACCTCCATCGTACTTTTAATGCTCTGGCTCTACTTTTGTATTACCTTTATCTTTCTGGGAGCTCTCCTGAACAAATATTTACAGACACAGGGAAAGCTACATCTTTTAATGGATCTTAAAAAGCTTCCCGAGATTGTACATTCGTTCCTGAGAAATAAAATTTAAGAATTTCCTGGTAGTTCTTTCCCTGCACTGCCATTTCATTGGCTCCATTCTGGCTCATTCCTACACCGTGGCCATAACCTCCTCCGGTAAAGACATAAGAATCCCCTTTTTTCTCTATGTAGAAAAAGCCGCTTGGCAGACAATTCAATCCTGTTACTTCTTTTTTATCCTGACGTTGAAAGACTGCTTTATTACCAATGAGAAGTAGCCGGATATTATATTCCGTATAGACTCGCAGTGTATTTTTTGTTCCCTCTATTTCTGCCATTCGCGCCACACCGCTTTTCCCTCGCCTAACGATGCGAATACTTTTCAATGTTCCAATATCTGTCTCCCCGGTACTCTTATAGGTTCCGTCCTTCTGTCTTGTCTGTATCTGAGTTGGATTCACAGAATACCGTTTCTCTGCTCCTATCCGAATGGATTGTTCCAACGCTTTTTCTGAAATGGATGTCTTCCAACGATACCAGGGAGACCCAGCATCATAAGAATTTTTCTCTTTCGTGAGAAATGCCTGAAAATCCTTCTCTTCATTCAAATTCGTTGTTGACCTTTTTTCATTCTGTATCACAGAAGCCAAATAATCCACATCGTTCTCTTCAAACCATACATCTTTAAGCCCTGCTGACGAACCACAGGAGACAGAATAAAAATACGTGGCAGCAACCTGACCATTGCAGGTCACAACCTGATCTTTGGTGGCATCGACGGCAGCAATGGTTTTAGCATCTTCCCGAAGATTGTTATACACTTGGAAAGACACACTGTCATCCACATGGGCTCCCCATTTCGCCATTCTTTTCCCTTTCATCTGCTCTACCGCATAACTCCGGGCACAAACTGCCTGAGCTTTCAAAGCTTCTTCCTCATATTCTGTGGGCATCTCACTGGGGACAACACTGTACAAATATTCTTCCAGAGACAGTTCATTGATAATATGTAATGACTTGTCCACCCGGTCAATTTCCAGCATTCCCCGGTATTCAGGGATGCCACACTGACGTTTCAGATTTTCCACCCGTAGCTTTCCTTTTCCACCCGTATCAATCACTAGTCGCTCTTTTACCTGGTCCACCTTCCATGTCTGTTTTTCCGAAGCAGAAAAATGCTTCTTCTCCTTGCCTGCCGTAACTGTATAGTCCGTTGTGGCAGATATGGTTACCGACGGAAAATCATAGGACTCATATTCGGAATCTTTTAAAATCACTCGTATGCTGGCAAGTTTTGTCTCTCCTACTAAAGCAGCGCATATTTTCCCCTCTGCCACCACATATCGGACATCGGAATACCCCACAGATAACTCACTAAATTCACCCTGGGTCACACTCCCTGCCGTTGTTACATGATAGAGTTTAAAATCTTTTTCAATCGTTAGATCACCATAATTTTCAATCTGCAATGTCTGGTCTGATATACGAAGAATTTTCCCCTGGATTGTATCCGGCTTCTTTTTGATTTTTGTTATTTTCCCTTCTTTGAATAACAGATCTGCCACTCCAATCACAGACTGGTTTCCAATCTCCGAAATCATCTCCCACTGGCATTCTTTTCCCTGCCAGATTCCTTTCAGTTGCTTTCCTTCTGTTCCCGTTACATATACATTATGAAACTCTTTCGTCTCTATGGTCCTGTGACTTTCCCGCCAGGACTGAAACATCCACAGCCCTGCCATACATCCCATAATGATTAGTAAAATCACAATTACTCTGCCTGTCCGTCTCAAATCAAAAAATCCCCCTTTGCAATATAAACTATGCAAAGAGGGAAAAATATATGACATTTTTTCTACTACCATTCAATCAGCATGGCACCCCATGTCAGGCCACCGCCAAAGCCGGATAAAATAATTTTATCGCCCCGCTCCAAAAGGTTATTACGGTTCAACTCATCCAGCAAAATAGGGATACTTGCAGATGACGTATTACCATACCGGTCAAGATTCATCGGAAATTTATTCATATCTGTCTTGAGTCTCTTGGCAATTACTTCCAAAATACGAACATTTGCCTGATGAAGAATGAAATACTTAATCTCATCCGGCTCAGTCTCTGTCTTCTTTAAAATCTGTTTGATGCATCGTGGCACCATCGTAACCGCAAAACGGAATACTGCCTGGCCATCCATCCGGATATAATCTTTCTTTCTCTTGGAATTGTGGAACGGATTCTGAATGCCTCTTCCCTTACAGGTAAGCACATCTCCCTGACTTCCATCTGATCCGGTCACACTGGCAATCAAGCCTCCCACATCACTGTCATCTCGCTGTACAATAGCGGCACCGGAACCATCTCCGAAGAGAATACAGGACCCTCTGTCCGACCAGTCCACCTCTCGGGATAAAGTCTCTGACCCGGCAATCAATACTGTCTTTGCCATGCCCATTTCAATGTACGCATAAGCGGTATTCAGGGCAAACAAAAAGCCGGAACATGCCGCATTGATATCAAAACAGGTTGCACGAATGGCACCAATGGCACCCTGTACAGAACAGGAGGTACTTGGCACATAAGTATCTGCCGATACCGTTGCAACAATAATCATATCCAGCTCATCTGCACCAATACCTGCATTCTCCAAAGCAGCCTCTGCTGCATGGGCTGCCATATAAGTCGTGCCCTCTTTTCCATTGGACAAATGTCTCTCCTTAATTCCGGTACGCTGACGAATCCACTCATCATCCGTGTCTACAATTGTGGAGAGAAAATTATTATCTGCCACTTTTTTTGGGAGGTAACTTCCGGTACCAATTATTCTGACTGCCATATCGTAATCCCCTTTTATCCAAAATGAAATCTAATACAAACTTAGTATAGTATAAAGCTTTTTCACCTGTCTTGTCAATCGTAGACATGAAAACCACTTCTCGGTATTTTCTTTACTACTTTTTATACTATTTGACGAAAACGCTGATAAAAGGCACGTTTAAAAGATTGATAGGCAACATCGTAAATCACCCATGCCACCAGTCCACCAAGCACCATTACCGGATAAAAAGCTGCCATCTTTTCTGTCTGCTCTGTCACAAGAAGCTGCGGTACAAAAACAAGAAGGGGCAGATACAGAGCCAGAAAAACCCCCAGACGAACCGCCCGATGCAGCCACTCTTTTTTCTTTCCTTCCTTTTTCCTAAACAACCGATAACTCCCCTCTGACAAAAGCAGATAACCGGCAAAGCCAAGATATAAAAACAAATGAAGTTTATTGGGATTAAAGATAAAATCAAGGGCAGTACAAACCGCAAAAAACACGGTGCCATATCCCATGCCAAAACGAACCACAACAATCCCCAGAAGGAAAGCAGCAGCAGCCGTAAAAAATACAGTATTAACAGAAATGACAGTACCAAGCACCGTCAGAACGGTACTCAGTGCTGCCAGTACTCCCTGAATAGCCATCTTCTTTGTCTTATTTACATGCATGAACACAAATCTCCTCCCATA
>JALENH010000103.1 GCA_022767895.1 Eubacterium sp. | reverse complement strand
TTCTTCTGACATTTGATAATGTTCTGCAATACGGGCAAAAACCTGGGGAAGAAAATTCCCCATAGCTCCCTGTCTGGTTCCGCTTCCCACTTCCTCATTATCAAACATACACCAGAGAGACACTGCCTCTTCCGGCAAATTCCCCTGTGCCTCCAAAAAACCCTTAAGGGTCGTATACGCACAGGCAAGGTCATCAATACGCGGTGCCATATAGAACTGATTTTTCACCCCAATACGAACTGCTTTCTGCCGCACTGTCAGCACCAAATCCATGTCCAAAATATCTTCCGGGTCCTGCAGACCAAGCTCGTCAACCAAAAGGGTCTGCAAATCATCTTCTGCCTCGCCATACAAGGGCTGCAAATCAACCTGAACATTGTAGCTATATCCTCTATTAATCTCCCGATTGAAATGAATGGCCAAATTGGGAATTACAAATAAATCTTTATCCGGCGCTACCAATCTGGCCTCCACACCTGCCGGTGTTTTCACAACAACCCGCCCCGCCAGTCCAAGAGGCCGGTCGAACCAGCTGGACTGAATCATGCCTCCATAACCTTCCACCTCAGCCCGGGCATAAAATTTCCCATCCATTTTGTTTTTCTTAATCCGGAATGTGGGCGAATCACTATGGCTTGCCGTCAGATGTAAATACTCCGGTTTCCTGTCGGACATCGTAAAAGCAATAATACTGGACTGATTCCTTGTGACATAATATCTCCCACCAGACAATAACTGCCATTCGTCCCCCTCTTCCAAGCGGTTAAATCCTGCTTTATCCAAATACCGGGTTGCCTGGCACACACTATGATAAGGACTCACACTTTTGTCCAAAAAGGAAAATAATTCTTTCATCATACACGCTCCTGCTCTCTGACATTCTTCTACTAGTATATCAAATAAAAGTTGTTTTTACAATTACCAGCAACATTCTTTCACTTACCGCCAGCTGGCAGGAAACAAATACTCCTCCCGGTGCTCCAGTGTGTCAAATTCATATCCTTCCTCACGAATGTAATCAATGACACGCCCTAATACCTCTGCCGTATTATCCATAGCCGCCGCATCATGCAGTAGAATAATCGGTTTATCGTAACGGGTCAGATCCTTTTTTATATTCTGGAAAATGGTCTCCTGCGGCACATTGGGCGAAATGGAGTCTTCCCCGGATACATTCCAGTCGAAACTTCGGACCCCCTTTTCCCGCAACGTTTTATGCAGTTCATCCACGTAGGATTTTACATAACCATTGTTGCTCCCCCAGGGAAAACGGTGAAGAGTAGGTTTTTCGCCTGTGATTTTTTCAATACTCTCCGATGCCTGTTCAAAATCCTCATAGAAGGAACAGGCGTTACAATACATCTTATTTTGCTCGTGACAGTAAGTGTGCACGCCGATAGCATTTCCTTTTTCTTTGATTTCTTTTACGGTGGACTTTCTCTCTCCTGTAATCTCTTTTCCTATGAGAAAAAAAGTGGCTACCGCATTTTTTTCTTCCAGTGTTTTTAAGATTTTTATGGTATTTCCACTGGGACCATCATCAAAAGTGAGATAGGCAATCTTTCTATTCTCTTTCTGAATTTTGGATACAAAACGCGCCGTGGGAACAACCGTGACGTTGTCCGGCTCCTGGTCATAAGTTCGCTTTACTTCATAAAATACCAGTATACTAAGCAAACAAAGACAGACAATATAGACTGACTTCTTCATAGGCCGCATCCCTCATGAAAAATCCCCTTATTGTAGCATATGCAACAAGGGGATTTCCGTTACTATACCAGCTGCGGAGGAACACTAGCCCTCACAAAAATACCATCTTCCCGATATTCCTCCTGCTCCAGCTTGCCGTATTCACGAATCATCTGTATCTTTCCTGCTTCCTCGTAAGGAATCAATTTCTCGATTTTTACCAACCCCTCATTCAGAAGTTCTTCGATTTTGCGAAGCAGCACATCCAGTCCCTGAGACTCTTTGGCAGAAATTGATACTGTCACATCGGCTTTCAGGTCCTTCCAATTGCTCTGTTCGTAAAATTCAACTTTATCCATTTTATTAAAAGCAGTTATAACTTTCTTATCCTCTATTTCCAGTTCCCGCAAGGTATCATAAACCACTTCCATCTGCATTTCATAGTTGGGATTGGAAGCATCTACCACATGAAGAATTAAATCTGCATATTTCGCTTCCTCTAACGTCGAGCGGAATGCCCGGATTAACTGATGCGGAAGCTTGCTGATAAACCCTACGGTATCGGTAAACAGAATTTTCTGTCCATCCTCCAGTTCCAGTGCTCTTGTGGTGGGATCCAGTGTCGCAAAAAGCTTATCCTCTTCCAGCACACTGGCCTCTGTCAGTGTGTTGAGCAACGTGGATTTACCGGCATTGGTATAACCGACAATTGCCACTGTAGGCGTCTGGTTTTGGCTTCGTTTATGACGCTGCGTCTCCCGGTTTTGTACCACTTCTTTCAACTGACGGTTGAGCATGGATATTCGCTCTTTGATGAGCCGCCGGTCCATCTCCAGTTTTTTCTCTCCGGGGCCTCTCGTTCCAATTCCGCCGCCAAGCCGGGATAGGGATTTTCCCAGTCCCACAAGGCGGGAAGCACGATACCGCAACTGTGCTAATTCCACCTGTAGCTTTCCCTCGCTGGTTCTTGCGTGGGCAGCGAAAATATCCAGAATAAGCACCGTACGGTCAATCACCTTCACCTGAAGTTCTTCCTGCAGATTCGTAATCTGCGCCGGGGATAACTCATCGTCACAGACAATCGCCTCTGCTCCCTCTTCCTGAATCATAAACCGCAGTTCCTCAATTTTTCCTTTTCCCACGTAAGTTCCGGGATGAACCGCATCACGCTTCTGAATCATACGTCCCACTGTGACGGCACCTGCTGTCTCTGCCAGCTCTGAAAGTTCATCTAACGAATGCTCCACATCCGTGCCATCCTCCAAATCCACTGCCACGAGAATCACTTTCTCCTGCAATTCTTCCGTTTCATATATTTTTGTCATGTAATCTCTCCTTTTTCTGCAAAACGAAGTGTAATTTCTCCCGTCCGCAGCACCTGACGCTCTCCATTCTTTTTCTCAATCACCAGCCCACCATTGTCATCAATATCTACCGCTGTTCCATACTCCCAATCTGTCCCGCTGGTAAACCGTACTTCTTTCCCCAATACGTTGGACCATTTACGATAGTCGTCCATATAGGATTTATTTGTTAAATCTTCATATAACTCATACAATTCCTGAATTACAGCGGCGGCAAGGGTATTTCGGGGAACCAGATTTTCCCCATCCCGGCATACGGAGCCCGCCGTCTGTTTAAGTTCCTCCGGGAATCCCTTTTCCGGAGAATGATAATTGATTCCAATTCCCACAACTACCGTTTCAATCCGTCCGGATTCAAAATCCGATACCGCCTCTGTGAGGATGCCACAGATTTTTCTTCCTTCCAGATACACATCATTCACCCACTTAATCTCCGGCTCCACCCCCAGCACTTTACGGATTGCCCGGCAGACTGCCACGGAAGCTGCCGTGGTCACCAGCACCACATCCTGGGAAATCTCCGGTGACGGGCAAAAAAGCAGGCTCATATAAATCCCCGTTCCCGATGGAGAGTAAAAGGATCTTCCAAGACGGCCACGTCCTGCCGTCTGTTCCTCAGCAAGAACCACGAGTCCCTCTCCGGCCCCATCCAAGGCACGTCTCTTCACTTCCATATTGGTGGAATCGATGCATTTACAGACAACAATTTCCCTATCATTATATTTCTCAGGAAGATGCAATCGTATTCCCTCCACCGATAATACATCACTGTCCTCCATCAGACGGTAACCACGATTATTGGCGGCATCCACATGATACCCTTCTTCCTTCAATGATTTTACTGCCTTCCACACCGCAGCTCTCGTGACACCGAGAGATTCCGCAATGTCCTGACCGGACAAATCTCTGTCACGGCTTCCCTCCAGTAATTTCAATACTTCTGTCTTGACACTCATGGCTTCCTCCCGTCATTATTCCTTCTCAATTCCCCGCATAATCTCACCGGGCAAAAGTGTACCATCTACTTTCATCCGGATGATTTCTCCCGGATGTGGACAGGATTCCACCGGTTGTCCCGCGGAATTAGTCATGGCAAGCACTTTGACCTGCTGGTTTTCTCCCTTTTGTTTCATCACCTCAATGGTATCTCCCACTGAGAACTTATTCTTCTGTTCAAACAAAACCTCTCCCTCAGGAGTAACTTCCTGTATTCTTCCCAAATACGTCGCTCCCTTCGTATAGGTATTGTGGTCGTAAATCTGTGTCTCGTGGGTTGGTTTGCCAAAGAAAAATCCTGTGGTAAACTGCCGGTACGTACATTTGGCTATCTCTGCCTGGTAACGCGGGATATTGGCCCTGTATTTTTCCGGGTCTTCAAAATAATCATCCAGTGCCTGCCGGTATGTGCGGGCCACAACTGCTACATAAAGTGCCGTCTTCATACGCCCCTCAATCTTGAAGCTGTCCACACCAGCCTCCACAAGCTCCGGAATATGCTCAATCATACAGAGGTCCTTGGAATTAAAAATATAGGTTCCCCTCTCATTTTCTTCCACCGGCAGATACTCTCCCGGACGGTTTTCCTCCATAATATAATATTTCCAGCGGCATGGGTGGGTACAGGCTCCCAGATTAGCGTCTCTTCCGGTAAAATAGTTGCTCAGGAGACAGCGCCCCGAATAGGAAATGCACATGGCTCCATGAACAAATGTCTCAATCTCCAGTTCCTCCGGAATATGGGCATCAATATCCGCGATCTCCTCCAGCGATAATTCCCTTGCCGTTACAACACGGGTTGCACCAAGCTCGTGCCAGAACCGGAAAGTCATATAGTTCACATTATTTGCCTGAGTGCTGACATGGATATCGATCTCCGGGCAGATTTGTTTTG
>JALENH010000101.1 GCA_022767895.1 Eubacterium sp. | reverse complement strand
AAATCTGTCCTTCCTCCAAATATTGTTCCAACAATTTCTCATCACAAAGAGCAACCTGCTCCATAAAATCGTCACTGTCTGTCCCGGAAAAATCCGTGATACCATCGTCCAGTCTCTCTTTCAATTCCCGAAGAATCACATCCCTCTCAGTCCCCGGCTGATCCATCTTGTTGACAAAGAGAAAGACCGGAATTCCATACCGTCTGAGCAGTCGCCACAGAGTCTGGGTATGCCCCTGCACGCCATCCGGTCCGCTGATTACAAGAATGGCATAATCCAGCACCTGAAGAGTGCGCTCCATCTCCGCCGAGAAGTCCATATGCCCCGGGGTATCCAAAAGAGTCACCTGGGTATCCTCCCATTCAAACACCGCCTGTTTGGAGAAAATGGTGATGCCCCGCTCCTTTTCCATGGCGTAGGTATCCAGATAGGCATCTCCCTTGTCCACCCGCCCCAGAGAGCGAAGCTTCCCGGCAGTATAGAGAAGTCCCTCGGATAACGTAGTTTTGCCGGCATCCACATGAGCGAGAATGCCGACACAGATATGTTTTTTTGATTGTTCTTCTGATGTAGCCGCCAACGGAAATACCCCTTTCTGTACTATGATTAACTATTATACTATAGCACAAAAAGGGGTACAAGGGTGAAGTTACTTATTCAGCACAAAACTTCTACATCCAACAATCTCAACCCCCTCACGTTCCACATTATCATAAAAAGGTAATGCTCCAAGCCAATACTTAAAATGTTCTTCATTCTTTACGATGACGGAGATTTGAATTTCATATTTCATCATAAACTCGAATGCCTCATCATACAAGGCATCTTCTACCTCTTCAATCTTCTCATCCGATAAAGGAGTTAAAATCATAATATCAATATCAGAATTCTCATTATAATCCCCACGCGCATAGGAACCATACACAAGAATCTTGCTCAATTCCTTTCCCATGAGTTTTCTAGCTCTCTTTGCAAATAATAATAAAATATCCTGTATACTTTCCATAGAACTCCCTTCTTTCTTTCTTCTTCAACTACAGTATAAACAACTTCCTTTGAAATAACAACCTTTTTCCCCGTTATCCTCTGTCAGCATCTACGCGAGCGAGAACACCAACAAAATCCAATGTTTTTTTCATTACATCCATCAGAATTTCCAAATTCTTTAGCGTGTCCACTGTCTCCAGTGAATGATCTGCTTCGCTGTAAACGTGCATCGGTACACATTGCTTTTCCGAGAGCTTTTCCACCTCGGGGACATCGCTCCAGGGATCGGAAGTTCCGATAAATGCAATCGCTTCATCGTGCATAAATCCATATGTCTGCTTAAGCGGCGTGTATAAAACCTGACGGCATTTTATATCATGCTTCTCAGCGTATGCCGACGATATAATCGTACCCACACTTTTTGAAACAAACAGAATGTCATCATACCGGCTAAAATCAATTTTTTCCAGACTTTTCTCTGCCTGTGCATATAAACTTTCAAATGCCCGCTGCATTTTCTTTTCGTTCCCACGTATATTCCCGCCATCATAGGAATAACGCAGGGAAACAATTTCATCATATCCACATTCTTTTGCCAATTTCCGTGAATAATATAAAAGCGGTTTGTCACAATGATAACCTATGCCCGGAAATAATACTGCTATCTTCATCACTACTTTGTACTCCTTAACATATTTTTGTTATGCTTTGGTATAATGGCAAAGGAAAACATCGTCCATACCGTAATCCTTTTCCTTCTTTATCGCCAGATAATAGTCCTCGTCCTTTCCCTTTAAAATCACCGCATCACTCGTTAACGTATTCTCCGAAGAAAAATAGTAGGTCTTATCTCTTTGAGCATCAACTATCATTTCAAGCTGCTCATCTCCAAAATCTGCACTATATATACCAGTCTCCGTCGCAAGCAAAATTTCGCCATCTGCCACTCCCAAAGTCATTTTAGGAGATTCGCCGGAATACAACTTCTCTTCATCGTATACCACATCCGTAGGAAGTTTGTATTGCAAATCCCCTTCCTGCGAATACACACATATCTCCACTTTTCCGGACTCCTTGTTCAGAGCTCCCAAAATAAAATAGTCATCATCTCCAACCACTTCCGTGCAGCAAAGAATTTGGGATATATCCAATCCTCCTGTCACCTTTTTACACGTATCGCTGCTGTAAAGACCACTCATAGTCGAATCAAGTGAGCCCACAAAAACATTTCCATTCTTTAGAACCGTTACGATGTTTGGCATCAACTGGTCCTTGTTGACAGCTTGGGATTCTGCCGATTGATTCGAATTATAATAGTCACTTGCCTTTAATTTAGGGAGATTCAACCGCTCAACCAGTCCCTCCTTTTCATCTATTCGAAACCAATACTGATCCACCAAATAGTAATCCTTATAATACTTCTCGGTATTATTGTAATAGGTTTTCGGATACATGGAGTATTCATTGAATGACAAATATAAAAGTCCTTTGTCCGAATAACAATAATTGTCAATCACAACATTTTTTGAGTTAAGTTCTTTATCCAGTTTTTTCTTCCAGGGAATCTCTACTTCTTTCCACGCCCCATCCTTAAGCTCTACGCGATATAAATTGACGTGAGCTTTTGAAGCTTCATCATATTCCTGTGCAAACTCAAATAATGTTCCATCCAATTTCTGTTTCGGATATTGGAACTCCATAATTTTACCATTATACAAATCCTGTGGCCAGCAGTTTACTGCTTTCTCCACATAAGTATCATTTACTGTCTTCGCCGTCGGCAATTTTTCCTGTGACGGTTGTGAAGTATCCCCGCATCCAAAAAGAGCTGCCATGACTGCCACACATAGTATTATAACAACTGTTCTTCTCATCTTTTTCCTCCGCCTTGTTGTCCCTTATACATAATAACAAATCAAATCACAGTATTGTCCGGTTTCTTCATCAAACCGCCTATCCTTAAGCACGGCTTCTTTCTGCATTCCAGCTTTTTGCATCACTTTACCACTGGCCGGATTTGTACTATAATGTTTGGCTTCTACCACATGAAAGTTACACTCATTTTTCAGGTAATTAATAACCGCTTTCAATGCTTCTGTTGCAAATCCATTGTTCCAGTATTTGGAGCCATAACAATACCCAATTTCACAATTATGGTGTTTCCTGCTAATACTTATGGCAGAAATATTTCCAATCAATTCATGAGTTTCCTTCCATTCAACAGCCCAATTATAACTTTTTCTCTTATAAGCATCAATCCATCCAGAGACAATCCCAATTGTTTCATCAATATTTTCATGCTTAGACCAGCTGACATATCTGGAAACTTTTTCATCCGATGTCCAATTATGAAACATCTGCTCTGCGTCTGAAATTTGAAATTTTCGTAATAATAATCGATTCGTTTCAATCGTCTTTGTTCCGATGTCGTTCAACTCTTCTAAATTTTTCTTATATTCAGCCATCTCCTAAACCACTCCTCGATGTTGACAATATCTTTTCCGTTTCTGCTATGTCTTTTTCAATCAACGGACGCATACTGTCCTTGTATTTTGATAAATCAGCCCCACGTAAACATGACAATATCCTTGGAATATACTGCGGTTTTGCCAAGCCCACCTGTGCAAGAGCCTTCACACACTGTCTGGCAGTAATCGGTTTTTCATCCGTTATATGCGTGAGAAAATCTCCTATAATTGAGTCAAAACGATTTTCCTCATCCCATTGGGCATTTGCAGCTAAAATGTACAACACACGATTTCTTACTAATGATTTTGGATGTTCAAGCAACGAGGCAAAATCATCAAAATAATCGTACCATATGTCCGTTTCTTGACTTTCTGCTACAATATGATCCGCAAGGGCACAAGCATATTTATCATCTTTTGCAGTCAACTTCGCTACGATATTTTCTTCCATTGTAATTCACCCCCTATATTATACAGTTGCTATTTTTTAATAATCTTTCTCATCCCAGAACCACAAAACTCATGTGGAATCAGTTTAAATCCCTTTTTTATATAAAATTCTTCTTTCCCTTTTTCAGCAATCAGTTGAACACTTGACCTCCCGCCAATCGGAGTATTCGTATCGACATAGGACAAAAGTTTATCTATTACTTTACTTCCGACCCCTTTTCCCTGATATTCCGGTTTCACAACAATATCAGCGATTAGGAAATAGATTCCATCTCCTATCAATCTTCCCATTGCAATCGCTTGTCCATTATCTTCAACAACAATATCATAGATACTATTTTTTATTGATTTAGAAACCTGCTCTTCTGCAAGATTATACCAGCCAACAGAATCTCTTAGCGCAATATATTCTTCATAAGTCAGGCCATTTTCACGATACTCCATATGTTTTTCTTCCTCCAACCTATCAGATTCACCAGCGTTTCATATTCCTTTCGAACTTGGAGATATATGCTTGCTTTAACTCATCTTCTTGAATCCCAAAACAAAGTAAAACATCATTATAGTACATAAGAACATCAGCCAATTCTTCTACAAGTTCTGCCCTAAGAGAGTTTTCTTGAACCGCCTTCTTATCACCGTTTTTCTTAATAATATCAATCACTTCGCCTATTTCGCCAATCATCCACAACAATTTATGTTTGCCGGCTTTTGAGGTGATTGGTTCCCATTTATCTTTATACTTTTCTTGCAATTCTTTTTGCATTGAAAGCATTTCATTTATTGAAAAATTACTCATAACTTGTCCCCTCCGATTCATTTTCTTGGCGTCCATGGTTTGGGATTCAACAACGTAGTTTTTTCTATATTGGGAAGTACATCGTATACACAGCATCCCATC
>JALENH010000100.1 GCA_022767895.1 Eubacterium sp. | reverse complement strand
GCTTGTCCCGATTCCGCCTATTGTTGCCAACGTCATTATTGTGCCTTTGGTACTCCGCTATGCCTATGGTGCACCGGATGCCATCCCTTTTATGATGGCAACCGTCGGTGCCGGAGAAATCATTTCCTGTTATGTACTGGGGATGCTGAACCTTCTCGCCCTGAAGAAATTCCGTGGCCCGCTTTTTGAAAAACATTGATTTTTCCATGCTTTAAGGGTATAATCATACTAGCTACTGCTGTAGAAAAATGATACGTTAAGATATATGAGGACATACCCATGAAGCGATTTTTTATAATTCTGGCAGTCCTGCTTCTTATAGCGGTGGGAGTTTTTTACTTTTTCAACCATCCGGAAGATACACCGGAACCCGCCCCCGCAAAGAATGCAGTGAGCGCTGCCGCCGCACATATCGAGCCGACTGCAAACCCCCTTTTACCATCGGATCTGCAATCTATTCGCGATTTTTCGGATACCGTCCCCTTAGATACTGTACCAAGCAGCTGCACCGCTTTGGTGAGCCGTGATTATTTACTGCCGGCAAACTACGTTCCCAAGGATTTGGTGGAGCCAAAGGTGCGCTTCAGTTCTGAGGCCCATGATGATAAGCGTAAAATGCGCAAAATGGCAGCTAAAGCATTGGAAAAAATGTTTCATGCCGCCGAAAAAAAGAATGTTATACTGTGTGGCGTATCCGGTTACCGCTCCTATGAAAGGCAAAAAAGCATCTATAACCGAAATGTGGCTCTCCACGGCAAAAAAGCGACAGATGCGCTATCTGCTAAGCCTGGGAGCAGTGAACATCAGACCGGCCTCACCATAGATGTATCAGCCAGTTCCGTAAGCTACCTTCTGACGCAGCGTTTTGCCGACACAAAGGAGGGCAAATGGCTAGCGAAAAACGCCCATAAATATGGTTACATCGTCCGTTATCCAAAGGGTAAATCGAAAATAACCGGGTACTCTTATGAGCCCTGGCACATCCGTTATGTAGGCGTGACTGTGGCCACCTATTTATACAAGAATAAGCTGACTTTGGAAGAATATTATGGTGTCAGCTGTAACAAAGAAGATGAAACTCAAACCGGCGTAGATGTGGAGAATCCGGAGGAGTACGAAACCATGTCGCCTTCTACCTCCCCGTCTCCGTCTGCAAGCCCAACGGCAACTGCAAATCCATAGAAAAGAGGTATTTTATGAGAACGATTATAATTCTGATTCTGTATGTGGTGATTTCCATTCTCAGTATCCCCATGTATCTGGTGGAAGCCATTGTCCGTCTGTTCAACAAAAAGGCTGCCGCCCACATGGCGCAGGTCATCGTAAAGGGAGCTTTCAATCTGGTAATGTTTGTTTCCGGCTGCCAAAAGACCATTCTCGGCAAGGAGAATATCCCCGCCGATACACCGGTGATGTACGCCGCCAACCACCGCAGCTTTTATGATATTATTCTGGCGTACGCCACCGTGCCGAACCAGACCGCCTTTATCTCCAAAATGGAAATTAAGAAAATGCCTTGCGTGGCCCAGTGGATGTATTTCCTGAACTGCCTCTTTATGGACCGGGGTGACGTGAAACAGAATCTCAACGTGATTCTCTCCGCCATTTCCCTTGTGAAAGAGGGTTATTCCATTTACATCGCACCGGAGGGAACCCGGAACGCCACTGACACTCTGCTGGAATTTAAAGAAGGCAGCATGAAAATTGCCACCAAAGGGAAATGTCCGATTATCCCCGTGTGTCTCTGCAACACAGAGAACATTTTTGAAAATAATCTCCCTTGGATTAAACGGGGGAAAATCCTCATCGAGTACGGCAAACCGATTTATCCGGATGATTTGGACAAGGAAACGAAAAAGCAACTGGGTGCCTATGTACGGGAGCAGATTGATGCCATGTACAAAGAAAATGTGAAAAAAGTCATGTAGTCCTTTCTTTTTTTCGCATTCCATGTTAGAATAGTCCCAGTTTGAATTTTATTATGAATTGGAGGAACACAAATTATGTCAACCTTTTTAACGATTCTCGCCATTGTCGCTATCGTACTGGTAGTCGTTATGGTGGTTCTCTATTTTGTCGGCAAAAAAATGCAGAAACGGCAGGATGAATCCCAGGCGCAGATGCAGGCCGCATCCCAGACAGCCACCATTCTTGTCATTGATAAGAAACGAATGAAATTAAAGGATTCCGGTCTGCCAAAGATGGTTCTGGAAAATACACCAAAGTATCTCCGCGGCTCAAAGGTACCGATTGTCAAGGCAAAGATTGGACCGAAGGTAATGTCTCTGATGTGTGATGAGAAGATTTTCCCGGGTCTCCCGGTGAAAAAAGAACTGAAAGTTGTCATCAGCGGTATTTACATCATGGGTGTAAAAGGACGTAATGTACTGGATAATCCGGAAGAGAAACTTGGTTTCTGGCAGAAAGCCAAGTTGAAGGCATTAAAAAAAGCCGGACGCTAGTGAAACGTGATAAAAAAATCGAGTAGGCTGATTCCTACTCGATTTTTTATGCCAAATTATAATTTCTTTATTTTGACCTTCTTTTTCAATCCTCCCATCCGCAACAGTTTTTTGTACTCTTTATATTTAGAAGAAGGAACCTTTACGATTGCCTTGGAAGGTATTCCCTTTAGCGCAGTTTTGCTCAGCGACTTTAACTTTTTGGACTTAATGATAATCGTCTTTAAGTTCTTACAATTTTTGAATGCATTACTGCCAATAGTGGTTACGCCCGTTCCAATTACAACTTTCTTCAGATTGGTACAGCCGCTAAAAGCATTCTTCCCAATGGTTGTAATGTTATTTCCTATCGTGATTTCCTGAAGTTTCTTATTGTTTTTAAATGCATGATTGGCAATGGACGTTACTTTTGCAACAGTACCATCCGATAGCGTTACCTTTTTGGGAATTGTTACTTTTTTCGTCTTTTTAACCGGTTCATCGTACCGAACTTCCACCGTATCATTTTTTACCTTGCTGACAACAAAGGACGCCTTATTTCCCTTATTCTTTAACTCCGTACCAACAGATGGTGCCGCCGTCGGTACTACTGTCGGTTTCACTGTTGGCGTTGCTGTCGGTGTCGCTGTTGGAGTTGGTGTCGGCGTTGCTGTCGGCTTCGGGCTTGCTATTGGTTTCGCCGTTACGGTAAGTTCTACCTGTATCTCTGCTTCCTTATAATTTTTATCTTGAGGTCTAAACACAACCGTATATTTCGTCGTATTACTGTCCTCAACAGCAGGCGTAACATCTCCATCTTTCCACTCAAAACTTCCTGCCACCGTGTTACCGGCCTTATCCACCATTTTTCCGCCACTTAATGTGGAAGTAGATAATTTCTGTCCTTCTTCTATGCTTTCTGCAACAGGG